>JBJMMB010000070.1:0-8321 GCA_045805005.1 Chloroflexia bacterium | reverse complement strand
GGGCCTGCCCCTACAGAGGTAACCTCGCCTCTTACCTTCCTGCGCGAAGGGCGAGGTATGCCTCGCCCCTACAGTCAGCAACGCAGGTTTGTTACGTGCTGTAAGGAGGAACAATGCTGACGACCACCATAGGCGAGATAGTGCGCGGGGACCGCGAGGTATTCCCGCCCTATCTGTACGAGGCTTATCAGTCTACGAGGCGCCGGGCGCCGCTCCAGCCGCTCGTGGATGTGCCGCTAACCCTCTCCGAACTGACCGGGCCTGGACCGGTGATCTCCGCCGTCACGCCTGAGGACGCCGACCTGACGCGCAATGCGGGCATGGGTGGCGAGGCGATCGGGCAGCGGATCATCGTCACGGGCCGGGTGCTGGACGAAAGCGGGGCCCCGGTGCCGCGCACCTTGGTCGAGGTGTGGCAGGCCAACGCCTCCGGGCGCTACATTCACCGGCGCGACCGGTGGCCGGGGCCGCTCGATCCCAACTTCCTCGGGATCGGCCGCTGCCTCACCGACGAAGCGGGTGTGTACCGCTTCCTCACGGTCCGCCCGGGGGCCTACCCCTGGAAGAACCACCCCAACGCCTGGCGGCCCGCCCACATACATTTCTCGCTGTTCGGCTCAACGTGGGCGTCGCGGCTGGTAACTCAGATGTATTTCCCCGACGACCCGCTCTTCTTCCAGGACCCGATTTTCAATTCAATTCCAGGCGAAGACGCCCGCAAGCGCCTGATCGCGACTTATGACCACTCCCTGACCGAGCCCGAATGGGCGCTCGGCTGGCGCTGGGATATCGTGCTGGCGGGCGCAACTTCCACGCCCTTTGAAGGGCAGAGGACCGCGCCATGAGCAACCTGCCGCTGACGCCCACCCAGACCGTGGGGCCTTTCTTCTCGGACTGCCTCCTGCGCTCCGGCGCGTTCTGCAACAGCCTGGTGGGGCCCGATACCCGGGGAGAGCGCATCCGGATCGAGGGCCGGGTGCTAGACGGCGAGGGCGCTCCGGCGCCCGATGCGATGGTTGAGATCTGGCAGGCGAACAGCTTCGGGCGCTATAATCACCCCGCGGATGCACGGGACCTGCCGCTTGACCCCGATTTTACCGGGTTCGGGCGCAGCGGCACAGGCGAGGACGGCACGTACTGGTTTGAGACCGTGAAACCCGGGGCGGTGCCATACGATGATGCCCGCTCCCAGGCCCCGCACGTTAATGTGACCGTATTCGCCCGCGGCTTGCTCAACCATCTTGTGACGCGCATCTACTTCGCGGACGATCCCGCCACCGCCCAGGACCCCGTCCTCGCCCTGGTGCCTGCCGAGAGGCGGGCCGCGCTACTGGCGCGAAGCCCGCAAGCCAGGGAGGCGGATGGGATGCCGGTGTACAACTTCGATATTATCCTGCAAGGTGAAAATGAGACTGTGTTCTTCAATCTGTGAGGCCCGCTGCATGAACCCTGTCATGGATGAGCGCCTATGACTGCTTTCCTATCCCTGCCTGAAGCGATTGCAACATACGTGCAAGACGGCATGACGGTGGCCCTCGAAGGCTTCACCCACATGATACCCTTCACCGCCGGGCACGAGATCATCCGCCAGGGCAAGCGCGACCTGACCCTCATCAGGATGACCCCCGACCTGATCTACGACCAGTTGATAGGCATGGGCTGCGCACGCAAGCTGGTCTTCTCCTGGGGCGGCAACCCCGGCGTCGGCTCGCTCCACCGGCTGCGAGATGCGGTGGAGAACGGCTGGCCCCGGCCGCTCGAGATCGAGGAGCACAGCCATGCCGCCATGGCGAACGCCTATGCCGCCGGGGCCGCGGGCCTGCCTTGCGCTATCCTGCGCGCCTACATCGGCACGGATCTCCCCGCCCACAACTCCAACATCCGCTTCATCACCTGCCCCTTCACGGGCGAAAAGCTCGCCGCCGTCCCCGCCCTCCGCCCCGACCTCACCATCGTGCACGCGCAGAGGGCCGACCGCGAGGGTAACGTGCTGGTCGAGGGGATAACGGGCGTGCAGAAGGAGGCGGTGCTCGCGGCGAAGCAGGCCGTCGTTACTGTTGAAGAGGTGGTGGACGACCTGCGAGCGCCCAGCCCCAACTCCACGGTGCTGCCCCACTGGACCGTGAGCGCCGTCGTGGAGGCCCCAGGAGGGGCCCGCCCCTCGTATGCTCACGGTTACTACGGGCGCGACAACGCCTCCTACACCGCCTGGGACGCCATCGCCCGCGACCGTGACACCTTCCGGGCGTGGATAGAAGAGCACGTTGTGAATGTCTAATTTTGGATTTTGAGTTGGGGATCGATGACGCAAAACGGATAACTCGCGAAGGGGTATCGGGAATAGATGGAATACACAACCGCCGAAATGATGGCCGTAGCTGCGGCTCGGGCCCTGGATAACCGGGACGTGTGCTTCGTGGGCATCGGCGCGCCCTCGCTGGCCTGCAACCTGGCGCGCCTCACCCACGCCCCCGACATTACCCTCATTTACGAGTCGGGCACGATAGGCACCAGGCCCGACGTGCTGCCCCTCTCGATAGGCGACCCCGAGCTATGCCTGACGGCCCTGGTCACCGTTTCCGTGCCGGAGATGTTTCAATACTGGCTGCAAGGGGGCCGCATCTCGGTGGGCTTCCTCGGCGGGGCGCAAATCGACCGCTTCGCCAACATCAACTCCTCCGTAATAGGCTCCTACAAGCAGCCGAAGGTGCGCCTGCCGGGCGGGGGCGGCGCGCCGGAGATAGCGAGCCTGTGCAGGCAGACCTACGTGGTCATGCCGCAAAGCCGCCGCTCCTTCCTCGAGCGGGTCGATTTCATAACCTCGTTCGGGTTCGGGGAGGGAGGCGACCACCGGGAGCGCCTGGGCATCCGCACGGCGGGGCCAACGCTGGTCATCACGGACCTGTGTGCCATGCGCCCAGACCCGCAAACGAAGGAACTGGTGGTAACATCTATGCACCCCGGCGTAACTCGCAAGCAAATAGCCGCGAACACCGGTTGGGAGGTGCGTTTCGCGGAGGCTCTTGAAACGACGCCGCCACCGACGCGCGAGGAGTTGAGCACACTGCGCGACCTGCAGGAGCGCACGGAGCGCGCCCACCTGGGGAGTCCGGACGGCCCGCTGAAGGGGACCGGGCGTGAGTGACCCAATCGGCACGTTATTCAGCACCCCACAGATGCTGGGTCTCTTCTCGGCGGAGGCTCACGTGCAGCAAATCCTCCACTTCGAGGCTGCCCTGGCCCGCGCCGAGGCCCAGGCGGGCATCATTCCGCAGAGCGCGGCGGAAAGTATCGCGGCTGCGTGCCGGGTCGAGCGCTTCGACGTGCCCGGCCTGTATCGGGAAGCCGTGACCGCGGGCACCGTGGTTATACCGCTGGTGCGCGAGTTGAGCCGGCAAGCGGGCGACGAGGCGGGCAAATATGCGCACTGGGGCGCAACGAGCCAGGACGCGATTGACACCGCGACCATGCTGCAGATGCGCGAGGGGCTGGACCTGCTCACCTCGGTCCTGCTCGATATCTGCGCGAGCTGCGCCCGGCTGGCCGAAGAGCACCG
This sequence comes from Chloroflexia bacterium, assembly GCA_045805005.1. Classification (GTDB taxonomy): domain Bacteria; phylum Chloroflexota; class Chloroflexia; order QHBQ01; family JADMIH01; genus JADMIH01. The sequence goes on along the minus strand of JBJMMB010000070.1, from coordinate 4,765 downwards.
CGACACGCTTATGCCCGGCAGGACGCTGCTGCAGCAGGCGCTGCCCATCACCTTTGGCCTTAAGGCGGCTCGCTGGCTCTCCCTCGTTACACGCCAGGTCGAGGGTGTGCGAGAGGTGCGGAGTCACTCCATCGCGCTGCAGTTCGGCGGGGCCGCGGGAACCCTGGCCGCGCTGGGCCCTGCCGGTACGAATGTGGCTGCCTCCCTCGCCACCGAGCTTGGCCTGCCTCTCCCCGACCTCCCCTGGCACGCCGAGCGCGACCGCGTAGCTAGGATAGCCTCGGCGCTTGGGGTTGCCGCGGGCGCCATGTTGAAGATCGCCGGGGACATCCTGCTTATGTCGCAGCCCGAAGTGGGCGAGGTCTCGGAGGGGGCAGCGCCGGGCAAGGGCGGTTCCTCAGCTATGCCCCACAAGCATAACCCCGTGGACGCCACGATGGCGCGGGCCGCGGCGAGGCAGGCCATCGGCGCCATCCCCTTGGTCCTCGGTGCGATGGACGCGGAGCACGAGCGCGCCGCCGGGAGCTGGCAGCTTGAATGGCAGGTAATCCCCTTGTTGTTTTGCTTTGTCGCGGCCGCGGTGGCCCGCGTGAAAAACGCGCTTAGCGGCCTGCACATCGATGCGAAGCGGATGCGCGCTAATGTTGATAGCGGCCAGGGGCTCCTGATGACTGAATCGGCCGTGATGGCCCTGGCCCTACATCTGGGCCGGCCCGAGGCCCAGCGGCTTATCAAAGCTGCTTCCGAGCGTGTTGCTTCGGAGAAGATCACCTTGCGTCAAGCCCTCACCGAGGACGAGGTCATAGGGAGCACGCTATCGGCGGCGGAGATCGAGAGGGCGCTCAATCCTGAGTCTTACCTGGGCAGCACCGATGTGTGGATCGACCACGCTCTGGAAGCATACGGGCGCTTGCGTGAGGATATAGGGTGAATGCCGTAGATGTCATGAATACCGTCACAACCGACGATGGGGTGCGCCTGGCTTACAGGGTGGACGGGGAGGCCGGCGCGCCTCCACTCCTGTTCGTCAACTCGCTCGGCACCGACCTGCGGATGTGGGACCCGCAAGCCCCACGCTTCGGCAGCGACTTTCGGGTGATCCGCTACGACGCCCGCGGCCACGGGCGTTCCGGCGTACCTCCGGGGCCTTACACTGTCGAGCGGCTTGGCATGGACGTGCTGGTGCTGCTCAACGAATTGGCGATCGAGCGGGCGCACGTGTGCGGACTGTCGCTGGGCGGTCTTACCACGCTCTGGCTGGCGGCGCATCACGGCGACCGGCTGCGCGGCGCGGTCTTCGCCAATACTGCCGCCCGCATAGGCACGGCCGAGGGGTGGAACGCGCGCATCGCGGCGGTGCGGGGCGGCGGCATGGCTGCGATAAAGGAAACGGTGCTGGAGCACTTCTTCAGCCCTCGATTCCGCTACAGCAACCGCGAAGTAGTAGAGGCCATCGCCAATGCTCTGCTGGCCACCAACCCCACCGGCTATATCGCAGCGTGCGCCGCCGTGCGCGATGCCGACTTGCGCTCCCTGGTACCCGCCATTAGAGTGCCGTCGCTGATTGTCGCCGGAGCTCTGGACGAATCGACCCCACCCGACCAGGCCGAGGAATTGCACACGGCGATCCGAGGCAGCAAATTGGTTGTGCTTGATGAGACAGCGCACCTATCAAACCTGGAGCAGCCCGCGCCGTTCAACCGGGTCGTGCTCAACTTTCTGAAGGAGCACGAACCCAATAGCATGCGAGGAGAAGAGATATGAGCCTCAAGACGTTGCGCACGGAAGATGGCGTGGCTTTCCGCGACCTGAACCACAACGGCCGCATGGAGCCGTACGAAGACCCGCGCCTGCCCGCGGACCAAAGGGCAGAAGACCTGCTCTCGCGCATGAACTTGGAAGAAAAGTGCGGGTTGATGTTCCATACGATGCTTGGCCTGAACCCCGACGGTAGTCTGATGGAAGGTCAGGGTCGCTTCGGGCCGGTATCGACTTCCGGCATGGTCGTGGACAAGCGCATGAACCACTTCAACGTGATGGGCAGCGCCCCGCCCAGGATCATGGCGGAGTGGCACAACCGGCTCCAGGAGCTGGCGGAAGATACCCGGCTCGGCATTCCCGTCACCCTCTCAACTGATCCCCGGCATGCCTTCTCGGACAACCCGGCCACGAGCTTTCAGGCCGCCGGTTTCTCGCAGTGGCCCGAGCAGCCGGGCCTCGCCGCCACCCGCGACGAGCGGCTGGTAGAGGAGTTCGGCGACATAGCCAGGCAAGAGTACCTGGCAACCGGCATCCGCGTGGCCCTCCACCCGATGGCCGACCTCGCCACCGAGCCGCGCTGGGCGCGCGCTAGCGGCACGTTTGGAGAGGACGCGCAACTCGCCGCAAAAATGGTGGCCGCGTACATTCGCGGCTTCCAGGGGCCAACCCTGGGGCCGCACAGTGTTGCCTGCATGACCAAGCACTTCCCCGGTGGCGGGCCGCAGAAGGACGGGGAAGACCCCCACTTCCCCTATGGTAGGGAGCAGGTTTACCCCGGCGACAACTTCGAGTACCACCTGATCCCCTTCGAGGCAGCGTTCGCGGCGGGCACCGCGCAGATCATGCCCTATTATGGCATGCCCGTCGGCCTGCGGGTGGAAGGGAAACCGATCGAGGAGGTGGCTTTTGGCTTCAACAAGGACGTGGTCACGGGGCTGCTGCGCGAGAAATACGGCTTCGACGGGGTCGTTTGCACAGACTGGGGCCTGCTGACCGATCTCGACACTGGGGATCATGTGATGGTCGCCAGGGCCTGGGGCCTTGAGCACCTGAGCACTCCCGAGCGCGCGAGGAAGGCACTCGAGGCCGGAGTAGACCAGTTCGGTGGAGAAGCCTGCCCGGAGGTGATCGTAGACCTGGTCCGTGGCGGCCAGGTTGCGAAGAGCAGGCTAGACCGTTCCGTGCGGCGGCTGCTGCTCGACAAGTTCAGGCTTGGCCTGTTCGACAACCCCTACGTGGACCCGGATGCCGCTGAGCGGATCGTGGGCAATGCGGAGTTCCGTGGGCGAGGAGAGCTGGCCCAGCGCAAGTCGATAGTCCTCTTGAAAAACGGCATGGCCGCTGAGAGACCGGCGTTGCCGGTGCGGGGCAGGCCCAGGGTATACGTTGAAAACATCCGAGCGGAGGTGGCGGGCGCTTACGCTGAGGTGGTGGACAGTTTGGACAACGCCGAGCTGGCGATCCTGCGGCTGCAAGCGCCCTACGAGCCCCGGGAAAGAGAGCTACTCGAGGGGCTGTTCCACGCGGGCGACCTCGACTTCAAGGAGCCCGAGAAGAGCCGCATCCTCTCCATCCTGGCGCGGGTGCCTACTGTCGTGGATATCTACCTCGACCGCCCCGCGGTCATACCGGAGATCGCGCAGAGAAGCGCGGCTTTGCTCGCCAACTTCGGGGCGGATGCCCAGGTCGTGCTCGACGTGATCTTCGGACGCTTTGCCCCATCGGGAAAGCTCCCGTTCGAGCTGCCGTCCTCCATGGAAGCGGTTCGCCGCCAGAAAGAGGACCTACCCTACGACTCCGAGAACCCACTCTATCCCTTCGGGCATGGTTTGACCTACTAGGAATGCTCGGCACCTATTTCTCAAAATTCCCTATTGACAACAAAAAGAGGATGAGCTATACTAACGCCTGTTACTAACTCGCGTCAGTTGATTAGCAGGCAGGTGCCATAGTGCGGAGTCGCCGTATAACCTCTCAGGACGTGGCTAATCGGGCCGGGGTTTCCCGCACGACGGTATCCTTTGTGCTGAACGATGTCAAGGAAGCCAATATCAGCGAGGAAACCCGCCAACGCGTGCTAGCCGCTGCCGAAGAACTGCAATACGTGCCCGATGCAACCGCCCAGGCCCTTGCCAGCGGTCGCACTCGCACCCTCGGCATGGTCTTCCGCAGGCCCTCCAACACCGCAGGCATGGTGGACCTGGCGCACATGCAAATCCTGCTGGGCTTGATGAGCGTCACCAGTCAGGCGGGGGTCCGATTGCTTGTGGATATAGTGAACGAGCGCGATCCCGCCGATATCTACCTGGGCCTCTCGCGTAACAAGCGCATCGACGGTTTGATCCTCTCCGATCCCCGCATTGACGATAGCGCCCTGTATGACCTCTTGAACGACGACTTTCCGATCGTCTTGCTGGGCCGCCTTCCGGGGGCCACGGTCTCCTGGGTGGAGTTTCACAATCGTGGCGGGGCTCGTGCGGCGGTGGATCACTTGGTGAGCCAGGGGCACAAGCAGATAGCTTTTATCGGTTACGCTCCCCCGTACTTCACCGGTGTCACTGAGCGTCTGGCCGGCTATCGTGATGCCCTCGCCGCGGCCGGTATCCGGTACGATGAGCGCATAGTTGGCTTCGGTGACTATAACGACGCGAGTACCGCCTTTGCCTTGACGACGCGCTGGCTTGAGCTTCCGGAGCCGCCGACCGCCATATTCGTGTCAAGTGACATGCTCGCTCTCGCCACTCTGGCCGCTATACACCAACACGGGTTGAGCATCCCGGACGACGTAGCCGTTGTCGGCTTCGACGACAATCCTCTCAGCCGGTATGCCGACCCACCCTTGACCAGCGTTTACCTTCCTTTCGAAGAAATGGGCCGCCGGGCGGGGGAGATGCTACTCGACCTTTTGTTGCACCCCGACGAGCCCAAACGTGAGATGTTGCTTGACGGCCAGTTGATCGTTCGCAAATCTTCAAGCAGGCGTTTGTGACCTTGCACGTTTGGT
>JBJMMB010000069.1:0-3701 GCA_045805005.1 Chloroflexia bacterium | reverse complement strand
GCCCCCAGCGGCCCAACACAGATTGGCTGATCGGGGCTGAAGCCTGTTATGAACAGCTGCAACCGTGGGGATTGGGGAAGAGAGCAACTTGACCCATCACAGTTCATAACAGGCTCTAGAGGTGACCTAGCTCCAACAAGATGCGGAAGAAGGTTCCGTCTCCGCACGGAGACGGCTGCCAGCCACTTAGACAAGCGAAACCCGCTACCGCGACGCCGAGTTGTGCCCTTTGGTGCGTGCCGTCTGCACAGAATACTGCACAAGAACGTCGTCTCCTCAGAGGACGAAGCGCACGCGCAGCATCATCCCATCCTGCCTGTTACTTGTCCCCTTACTTGTACTCCGACACTATTTGCGGGTATTTTGGCTCAGCGGGCGTGTCCCAACTCCCCAAATACTCAGCCGGGTGGAGGAGGCAGACGCATCCGTTGGTTGGGGAGGTAGATGCCCACAGGCAATAGGGCAACCGGCTTCGGCAGCCAGGAGGCCTTGAGGGCCAGCCGCCCAGCATCAATGTAAGCCACCTGTACCCTCGGTGTCGCGTCGATCCGCACCCGAACGTGCCGGCCATCCGGGAAGAAGGCCGGCCAACTCCAGCGCGGCCATGCGCGAGAGATGAACCAACCGGGTACTCGTCCGGTACCAGGCAGGATCGCGCTTACATAGCTACGCCTGCCCCGGTCATCGAGCGCCGCCGAGAAGCGCCCGGCCCTAACACGCACCTCCATACGGGTTGGCTGCTTGGGCATGCCATACCGGTGGCCTACCTCGATAGTAAGTGTACTGGTGGCATAGATGCCCGGAACAAAGCCGGCGCGCCTGCGGAGGGCCGCCACTACGTTCAACTCGTTGTAGAGCACCTCGCTCGGACCACCCAGGCGGGCTCGCGTTTGGGTGGTAGGGTGGGTGTAGACGCCCTCCTTCACCCTGCTGAACCACATGGCGAGCGGAACGCGCCCGCCCAGAGACAGAAACGGCACACCGGGGAAGGCCGCCCGGAGAGGCCCTGCAGGGGCCAGCGCGAATGCAAAAAGCATGTCGGAGAGCAGGTCAAAAGGCGGTCCATACTCTCCAAAGCTCACTTGCCTCTTCACGCCCCTCACTCCATATCGCCTGGCCATAAACTACACCACAGGCGCTGGTCCAGCCCTATACTCCTTCCCGGGTCCCGCCTTCCCGGGTCCGTCCGCCAGACCATCTTGCGAGGCAGGCACCACCCTACTCCATAACCTGATCCATAGCACTCCCCGTGTCTCACCATGCTCACCATGCTCAACTCGATTTTGGGCATCGATTTCAATTACCGGAGCTATCTCCCCTCTCCTGGCTCTCGCTATCGTCCGGTCCTGGTTGTCCGGTCATCGCCAGCAGGAACGTGAAGAGGCTCTCCAGGTCCGAGAAGTGACGCTGTTCCTGGGTGAGAGGAGTCTCGACAGATGCCCGCCAGGTGGGTGTGCCGCTCCCGCTCTTGCCCGGTTTTGACCATATCCGGAGTAAGTACGACAGGTATGACGGGCGACTGGGTATCTCTCGTAGGTCTTCAGCCATTGCGCGGCCCCTTTCGATTATGGGCGCGTTACCCCGGCGGTCCGTGCTGGGGTAACGCGATAAACAGTCAGGTTCTATCGTCTGCCTGGTGCCGGCAGCACTACGGCGCGCCCCCCGCCCCGAAGTTGCTCTTCAACAGGGTGAAGTCACCCGCGTTGACCACGTTGTCCCCCGTGAGGTCTCCCGTCCTTTGCAGACCCATCTCCACGCTGCTCGCCCCGCCAATCAGCGTGACCACTCCTGAAGTAGCCAGGTACGCAGGGCCCTTGACACGCCAGTTGTAAGTTCCCGGTGCAACCCCGCTCAGCGTAACCGTGAAGAAGCCGGAGGCATCGGTAAGCTGGTATGGATATTCGGTGGCCACGCCGGCCAGGCTGAGGGTGAGAGAGATAGGCATGATCTGGCCCGCGCCGGGTTGAGCGCCCCGTCCCTGCCAGGTCACGTGGCCCACCAGCATCGGGGTGGCGGTAGCTGTGCTTGTGGCAGTGCTGGTCGCGGTCGACGTCCTCGTCGGAGTGCTGGTGGGCGCCAGGCAGGTGTGGGTAAAGGTAATCAGGAGACCCGTGGACGGTATAGCGCCACACGCGAACTGGGTATAGTTGCTGCCGGTGCCTCGCTGCACTCCAATTATCCCCCCCGAACCGGCTGACACGGCACCGTAGATTATGTCGAACCGGTCCTGGCTCTCGTAAAGGCGCACTTCAAAGTTGGCGGAGCCCGCACTGTCCGCATAGCTTGTGCGCCATTCTATGTTGAAGATGCGGTTCGGAGCCGCGCCACTGATGGAGGTGAAGACGCCGTTGCCGGTCCCGACCGTAGTGAGGTTCTTCCAGAAGGCCAGAATAGCATTGTTCACCACGTTACTTGGCAGGCAGTTATTGACGGTGGTGTAACTGCTGCTGAACTGCAGGTTGCCGTTGGAGCTAACATTGACGCTGCCAAAACTTTGACCGTACAGAGAAAATCCGAACGGTAGGGTGACATTAGTCACGCAGTCATCGCAGTGGTTGCCGGTGTCGGTTGTGCCCGCAACGACGGTGGCGGTAGCGGTGGCGTAGAGGTACGCGTCTGCGCCGGCGCAGGGGGTGGCGGTGATGGTTGGCGTGCTGGTTATGGACGGGGTGCTGGTGGGCGTGTAGGTGGGCACGGGGGTATTGCAAGGGGATGCGTAGTGCAGTACGAGGGTTTGCGCCAGGTTGGCGGTGTTGGTGTAATAGCCGACCGCCCATACGTCGCTGCCGGACGTGGCGGCTACGCCGTTGAGGGCGCTGCCCGTGCCGGCGGCGGGGCCGTATATGCCGGACACTGCGGTCCCGTTCCAGTGCATTATGCGCGACTGGGGCGGGTAGGTGCTACCGGGGAAACCATAGCCAACGGCCCACACGTCCCCGGTCGTTACCGCGGCCACTCCGTTTGCAACGCTGGGGTCAGCACCGGTATCGCTGTAGCGGGTGTATCCTGCGCTGGTTTTGTGTTCTAACAGCATCTGGATCAGGCCGGTTCCAAAAGAACCCACAGCCCAGCCGTCGGTTGGGGCTATTTCGGCAACGGCGCTAAAGATGTTCTGCGTGTTGGCTACGCCAGGACCGGCCCCACCCGACCACATCGCCCCGTTCCAGGACCAGGCGAGCGTCTGGTACATGTGGGTGGTTGCGGTATCGCTGTAATAACCGACAGCCCTCAGATCGGTGGACGATGAACCTGATACGCCGGTGAACAGATTGTCGCCGGTGCCTACGTTGGCGGGTCCCTGAAGGCCCCAATTGGCGCCGTCCCAGTGAAGGGCGATGCTGCGGATTGCGGGCGCATTGGGATTGTAGCCGACTGCCCATACTTCGTTGGCCGAGATGGCACTTACCGAGGTGAGCACTCCACCGGTAGGCAGGCCGCCGGCAGGAGCGCTCCAGGTGAACCCGTCCCAATGTCTGATGAACAGACCGTAGCCCCCACCCGCAAAAGCACTGGTGCCCACTGCCCATACGTCGTTGGACGACACGGCGGATACGGCATAGACGTAATTGTCACTACCGTTTACCTCGCGCGTGACCGACCACGACACGCCATCCCAGTGCATCATGAGGGCCTGCACTCCCCCTCCTGTGGTTGGGTCGGGCGCTGCGTAGCCGACGGCCCAGACGTTGTTGGGCGATATC
>JBJMMB010000068.1:0-8957 GCA_045805005.1 Chloroflexia bacterium | reverse complement strand
GGTGGCGGCAACGCGAAAGGCCTCAAAGGCAAGCGCCGCGCCATGCAGAACATGCGAACGCAATTCAGCATCCCGCCAGACCCAAGAAGCCAAGGACGCCCGTAACGCTGCCGTTCGCCCTGGACCTGGACTACGACGCCGACGCCACATGAACCCCTATGCGCCTGCGCAAGCAGAACCCCCGTTTCCAAGAGCGCTGGGGTTTCTGCTTGTGGTAATCTGGAGGTGGCGCGTGGCGTTCTTCATCTTGCTCGCTTCCGTGATAATGCGTATGCAAAAGTAAGCGCACCAAGCCTGTCGCCGTGCCCTTCACGCTCGAATTGAGTGACAGCGAAGCCGCATAGACGCGTCGCACCAACACCTAGCTCGGCTACGTAGAGCTTCTACAATACAAGGCCAGTCTCGAACGACGCTAAATTAGACCGCCACCATAGCCTGTAAGGGAAATTCCTCTTGGATAGTGAGGCGGCTTTAGTGAGCCCGGGGCTGGCTGTTGGAAATGCCATGCTTCGTAGTTGTCAGGATGTACCTGTATTGTGGTGCCCTCATCAAAGTTAATCTCAAGCCGACCATCTGCATGTGCGAATGCTACCGCTACAACCTTCTCAAGCAATGGTGAGAGGGCTTCGTAAGCAACCTCGCGGTCGAAGGTCGGGCCTGGCCTGGTAGCCACTAGGACTTCGCTGTTGCCATCCGGCCAACTTAGGATGACCTCAAACCAAAAACGAAGTTGAGACTGAAGTCCGCCTGGTGAAGCAAACACTAGCGTAATAAGATAGTCATTAGCAATATGCGCTAGAGTATGCCCGACAATAGGTAACGGGACATGCTTCAGGGACTTTGATATCCGAAATGACATAGTAGTGTCCTGTAATTGACCTAAGCGAACTGCCCATAGGCACGAGTTGAATTCACGTTCCAGCCATCAACTACGAAGAAGGTCAGTGCATAACAGATAACAGTCTAGGCGCAATAACGCCTTGTGGATATCCAGCCTTCTTCCGTAGTGAATAGCCAACCGGGGAAACTGGTTGAGCCAAGCAAGAGTACGTTCAACTCTGGGCCTCGGAGGGCCGCCTGGTAGCAGTAACTCCAGCAAAACCCAAAGCTCATCCGAGCATATTGCTCTTGGCATGCCCCATTCTACAGCACCAAACTAGATTTGTTAGTTGTTCTTAGTCACCCTGTGCCCGCAGGATCTAACCCTTATTGGATAGCTGCACCGGCTGCCCGCTTCGTGCCGACACGTACGCCGCCAGCGCGACCTCCAGCGCTCGGTAACCATCCAGCCCGCTCACGCCGGGCGGGCGGTCCTCGCGGATGGCGGCCACGAACTCCTCCAGCATCGCCTGGTCGGTGTCCGAACCCCAGTGCTCCCAGGTCGGGCGTTGCAGGCCCTGGCTGTACACGGTCAGGTTTTGCCTGAACGCATCAACCTGCACGGCCCCGCGCTCCGTCACCAGCTCGAAAGTCAGGCCGCCCCAGGTAGGGTAGTTGTCCGGCTTGCTCCAACTGCAATCTATGCTGGCGAAAACACCATTGGCGAACGTCAGCATGAGCAGGCCCCCGGTCTCTACCTCCACCTCCCCGGCATGGAATATCCGGTTCGTCTGCGCGTAGACCTCAACCACTTCGCTCTCCAGGTACCACCGGAGCATATCGGCCAGGTGCACGGTGTGGTCCATCACCGCGCCGCCGCCTGCCAGTTCCGGGTCCACGAACCACTCGCGGTGGCGCTTCGGCAGTTGCCCCTGGTTGGTCGCGTTACAGCACAGGACCTGCCCCAGCTCGCCCGCGTCCAGCCGGGCCTTTATCTCCTGAAGCGGCGCGCTGAATCGCATTGGAAAGGCCGTCATCAGCTTGACCCCGGCGCGGGCGCAAACGTCCATCAGGGCCTGCCCATCTTCCAGCGTCGTAGCCAGCGGCTTCTCGCACAGCACGTGCGCTCCCGCCGCCGCCGCCATTTCGACCAACCGCCGGTGCTTGCTGTTCTCCGAGCACACCAGCACCGCGTCCGGCTCCTCGGCCAGCAGCGCCTCATATGACGGGAACAGGGCCGCCCCAAACTGCCGGGCGTAGCGCTCCCCACGCGCCGCGTCCTCGTCCGCAAGCCCCACCAACTCCACGCCCGGCATGGCGCGCAGCTTCTCGATATACCCTTCGGCGTGCAGATGGGCAAAGCTCAGGATGCCGATCTTCACGACTGCACCTCCGCTAGTGGCGACAGGCTCACTGCCTGCCCCGTGCGCGCCGACTCGACGGCGGCCAGGGCGATCTGCAGAGCAGCCAGGCCATCCTCCGCCGTCACCCGCGCCGGTTGGTCGTGGGCCAGCGCGGCGTAAAACTCCTTGATCTCGGTGGTATACGGGCTTTCGCTCAGTGGGCTGGCCGGCAGGGCCACGTCGGGCGAGTCGCCGTCCCCCTCCGTTCGCAGCAGCGCTTCAATAGGGGCCGTGCCCGCCGAGTCGAACTCGATCAGCCCGCCCTCTCCCGCGATCTCCAGCCGCGTGCGAAACGTTGGTGGAGGGTAGGCCCAGGACCCAGCCACATGGGACAAGGCCCCGCTCCTGTGCCTGAGTATGGCCAGGCCATAATCAACCAGGGTCTCCTTGCGGACCGCTGTGCCGGTGCCAAGGCTGCGGGCGAACACGCTCTCAACCTCGCCCGCCACCCAGCGCGCGTAATCGAAATCGTGGATCATCAGGTCCAGCAGCAGCCCGCCCGACTTCTCAACGTCCAGAAACCAGTTGCCACGCGGCTTCTTGGGCCGGTATGTGCCCCGCGCCAGGCGCACCACGCCCGGCCGTCCGATCCGCCCCTCCGCCACCAGCGATCGCGCCAGAGTGTACTCCGGGAAAAAGCGCACCACCTGCGCCACCAGCAGCCTCACCCCCGCCCGCCGGCAGGCCGCGACCATCGCCTGCCCCTGCTCAAGCGTCCGGGCCAGCGGCTTCTCGCAAACAATTTGCTTCCCCGCCCCCGCCGCCTCCATTACCATTTCATAGTGCAAATGAGTGGGCGTGCAGATGTCCACCACGTCCACGTCTCCCAGAATAGCCTCTAAGCTTGGATACACCCGTGCCCCATGCTGTGCGGCCAACCCCTCCGCCTCTGCCTCACTAGCGGCCACAAATCCCACAACTGTAGCCGGCGTCTCCGCCCACGCCCCCGCGTGAACAACCCCCATAGACCCCGCCCCAATAATCCCAACCCTCATGTCTCCCTCCATCCTCCGTTAGATCATCGCGGAGACGATGGACGATAGACGATGCACGATAGAAGTACGCCGAGCGCTATCCCCACGCCATCGTCCATCGTCCATTGTCTATCGTCCAATCACTTGATCGCCCCCGAGGTAAGCCCGCGCAGCAGTTGCCGGGAGAACACCACGTACAACGCCAGAATGGGTACCATGGCCAGGGTCAGCGCGGCCAGCACGGCGTTCCAGTCGCTGACAAACTGCCCCAGGAATTGCTGCACCCCCAGCGTCACGGTGGCCGTGCTCTCCCCCGGCGCGAGGATCAGCGGGAACCAGAGGTCATTCCAGATCGGGATCATGGTGAAAACCCCTATAGCCCCAAGTGCCGGACGCACCAGCGGCAGCACCAGCAAGAAAATACGGTACTCACTAGCCCCGTCCACCCGCGCCGCCTGCTTTAGCTCGCTGGGCACCTGCAGCATAAACTGCCGCAGGATGAAGATAGCCAGCGGCAAGCCCTGGGCTATGTACACCAGGATCAGCGCCACCAGCGTGTTCACCAGGTTCATACTCACGATCAGCCGCAGCAGACTCACCGTGCCCAGCCGGATCGGGATCATGATGCCGAACGCCAGGTACAGGCCCAGCAGCGTGTTGCCCGGAAAGCGGTACTCCGACAACGCGAAGGCCGCCATCGCCCCGGTCAGTAAGATGAGAGCCAGCGCCACCACCGTGACGATCAAGCTGTTGACGAAATTCTGAAGAAAGCTCGCTCGCGAGAAAACGGTCGAATAGCCCACCGGGTCGAATGTCTCCGGCGTCGGCAGGCTGAAGGGCACGCTAAAGATCGCCTCGCGGCTCTTGAACGAGTTAATTACTATCAGGAACACCGGGAACAAAGCGATAATCGTATACGCCAGCAAGATCATATGCGGCACCGCTCGCCCCACCAGCGGGCCTGGACCCCCGAACTTCACCGCCTGCCGCGCCGGTTCCCGCGGTACCTCAGTTGCTTCCATTAAAGCTCATATGTTTGCACCTGGCGATTCCACGCGAAATAGATGGCAACCCCACAAAGAATGATCAAGAACATCATCGTGGACACGGTCGCCCCCATCGTGGGGTTGCCGAGCTGCAATTGGAACCCGAAAAAGGTCCGGTAGAACAGCGTGCCCATTATGTCGGTGGCGAAGTTGGGACCGGCCAGCGCGCCCTTCACGGTATAGATGAGGTCAAATGCGTTGAAGTTTCCCACGAAAGTCAGGATGCCCACGATGCCCACCGTCGGCAGGATGAGCGGGAATTTGATGCGCCAGAAGATCGCCCATGGGCTGGCCCCGTCCACGCGGGCCGCGTCCGTCAACTCCTCGGGGATCCCGATCAGCGCGGCGTAAAAGAGCATCATCGGGATGCCCACGAACTGCCACACCGAGATCAGCGCCAGCGTTATCAGCGCAGTCTCCGGCAGGCCCAGCCACGGCTTGAAAAGCTGCGCCTGCCCGATACCCTGCAACAGCGAATGCGCGATACCCCATAGCGGGTTCAAGATCAACTGCCAGATAAATCCAATTATGACCACCGACAGCAGCGTGGGGGTGAAGATGAGCGTGCGATAGACGCCCCGCCCGCGCCCGCGGCTGGTCAACAGCGCGGCCAGCAGCAGACCGATGGAGTTCTGCACCACCATGTGCACCGCGAAGAACACCAGGTTGTTCTTGAAGGCGTTCCAGAAGGCCGGCGCCCAGTTGGCATCCGTCAGCAAGCGCACGTAGTTCTGCAAGCCCGCAAAAGTCTCCACGTCGTGCTCGTCCTGCGTGAAAAAGCTCAGCCGCAGCGAGTCGACTAACGGATAGACCATGAACACCGTGTAGATAAGCACCGCCGGCGCGAGAAACACCACGATATGCCACGGGAATGGCCTCTTGTGAGCAACAGTTCGCCGCACGGGCATCTCCTGCGTTCACAACCTGGAATTTGGAACCGCATGGTTCCAAATTCCAGGTTCCATAATTGTTACCTATTGCTTCGGCTTATACCACTTGTCCAGCCCGGCCTGCGCCTCCTGGCCGGCCTGCTGGGGGGTGGTGGTGCCGTTGATCACACCCGCGCTCAAGCGCCACAGCTCGTTCTCCAGGTTCGGCTCGCCCCGCGAGAGGATCTGGTACGAGTTACGTATGGTCGACTTGCATTCGCCGCGCCAGCTCAGGAACACGTTGGCCAGCGGGTCCTTCACGGTGATTTTGTGGTTCGATAGGGTGAAGAAGCCCGGCAGGGCGTTGCTGTACAGTTCGGCAAACTCCGGCGTCGTCATCCATTCGAGGAATTTGCGGGCCTCGGCCTGGTGCTTACCGGCCGCGTTCAAGCCCATGGCGATGTCGGTGTGGTCGCTAATGTAGCACGTATCGCCGGCCTTGGGCAGCGGAGGCTTGAAAGCGCCCATCTTGAACTTGGCCTGCGTGTTGAACAGCGCTATCTCCCAGGAGCCTGCCGGGTAGATGGCCGCCCGCCCCAGCGTGAACGCGCTCTGCGAATCGGCGTACTTCTGCGCCTCGTAGCCCGAAGGCATGTACGGCTTCCAGGCGGCCAGGTCGGTCCAGGTGTCTATATAGGGCTTGTCGGTGAACTTGGCCGTGCCGGCGATCAGGGCCTTGCGGCCCTCCTCTCCCTGCCAGTAGTCGGGGCCGATGTTCTGGAAGCCCATGGTGGCCGCTTCCCACTGCTCCGCCGTGCCCATCGCCAGCGGGATATAGGTGCCGTCCTTCTTGATCGCTTCCAGCACCGCCATGAACTCGTCCTTCGTGGTCGGTTCCTTCAGGCCGAGTTTGTCAAAGGCGTCCTTGTTGTAGATGAAGCCGTGGATCACTGAGGCCATGGGCACGCAGAACACGTCTTTGCCGTCGTCGGTAATCCACGCGCTCTTAGCCACGTCGCCGAAGTTGTTCATCCCCTGCAGGTCGTTCAGCGAGGCCAGCCGGCCCTTTTGGAACAGCGCCAGCGATGCGTCGAACGGCCGGCAGGTGATCAGGTCGCCGGCCGTGCCTCCCTCCAACTTGGTGTTCAGCGCGGCGTTGTACTCGGTCGGCGCGGTGGGGGCGAACACGACGTGGATATTGGGGTTCTTGGCCTCAAAAGCCGGGATGATCGTATCCGACCATATCTTCAGGTCGTCGTTGCGCCAGCTTTCGATGGTCAGGGTAACCTTCTCGCCCGATTGCCCCTGGCCCTGCGACGCGGCGGTTGCCTGCGCTGTAGTTGGTTGCGCCGCGGGTACTTGCGTGGGGGTGGCAGTCTCCGTGCCGCAGCCCGCCATCAGCAGCGCGATAATGCTCAGCACACTGAGCACACGAAACTTGCGCATCGTCTTTCCTCCTTGGTCTTTCGCTTTGCAGAGTTTTGTAGGGGCGCGATCAATCGACCCCTGGTAGCACCTGACGCAAATCTCAAAAATGATTCGGCAAGGGTCACCCGCGATCAACAAGCATTCCTAATAGAGTAACCTCCTCTCATACTGACCAAACAACCCGAGGCAACTTCCAGGCGCCATTACCGGCACCAGAGTGGCTGCATCATAACTCCACCCCGGCGCATTGTCAAGCGTAGCGACATTCAGAACATGCGCCAGTGGATGCAGTAAAAGGGGCTTTGGTGGGCCTGCTCTCCCTGCCGGGGGTTTGGGGGTGGGCCCTTGATTGATGCTAGGACTCCCCCTCTCCCCTTGTGGTAGAGGGGGTCGGGGGGTGAGGGGTAATAGGCGAGGTGGCTTGGGGCTGTCCCGCACTTGTTCCATAAAGAAGCGCCCTGGCTCTCTTGTTCGCCCTCAACACATAAATGAACCCCGCCAGCGAGACCAGGTGCACAACCAGAGTGGCCCACGACGCCACCGGGGCCTGGAACGAGTAGATGCTATTCCAGTCGCCCACGAAGTGCGGGTCGAGGCTCATAAGGGGGTAGAGGATCAGGGTCTGCGCAAGCTCCAGGATGCCCAACTGCATCAACACCACACGCGCGATGAGCCGCAGCCCCGGCGCGTATAGAGCGGCCACCAGGCACCCCACCCCCAGCAGGTAGCTCACGAAGTTCCCCGCCAACGCCACATACCATGCCAGCAGCGGGCTCGCCGAGGCCGGAATGTATTCTACATATCCCCAGTAGATGAAGTAGTGCAGCCCCAGCACCTGGCTCCCGGTGCTCCAGGCCGCCAGCATGTGCCCAAATTCGTGCAGTAATACGCCGATGGGCATCAGCAGGAAAAAAGCCACTCCCCCCGCCAACTGCCTGTCGCGGGGCGATATCTCGTCGTCGCGGAACTCGCCCCAGAACTTGCGCAGTTGCAGCAACGTGTAGCCCGCACCGAACACGGCGACCCACGCCAGTCCGTTGAAGAGGTCGCCTATCCCGCCCAACTACGCATGCACCCCGGCAGGTATAACCACCTCATACACCAGCGTACTCGCGGTGGGCACCCCACCGCTCGGCCTTGCTTCCTCGGTCTCGGCCTCCCCGTGCTTGCCGGCCTGCGGGTGCCCGCCCCCGGTAGGCCCCGGCGTCTTGCCGTGCGCCTGCGCGTGCCCCTGGCTGAGCATCCACCGGTTCAGGTCCTCCCGGCTTGCCCACCGCGTCACCGAGATGAACTCGCTATCACCCTTCAACAGCTCGAATCCCAGGAACCCCGGCTCGTTATCTACGAGCCCCGCCCGGTTACGAAACCGCTCCTCGATCCGCGCCCCCTCGGCCGCCGACCCAATAGGTATTCTCACCATCACAACCAGCATGCCATTCCTCCTCTGATTACAAGCCCGCAACCCGCAGATACCCTACATTATAGCATTTATCGAAGGGCCACTTGGGTGTACAATAGGACAGAAATGGCAGCAAACCCGCCTAACGAGCCCGAAACCACTGCTCCCGCGGCCAAAAAGCCCAGGCGGAGATCTCTCCGTATCCTCGGTACTGGATGCCTCCTCCTCTGCCTCTTCCTCTGCTCCGGTGTTGGCCTCCTCGCCCTGGCCCTCCAATCCGGCCCGGTGCAAATCGGCCTGCCCAATAACAACTTCCTCAAGCTCGGCTCCGACAACCTCGTCCTCAGCAACTCATCCTTCCAGAATGGCACGACTTACTACCTAGACCTCAACGGCAACGGCGTCCGCAACATCCTGGAGTTGCACAACCTCACAGACCTCCACACCTTCGAGATCGTCCTCAACCACGCCACCAAAGACGACCAGCGCGAGCACCACCTCCTCACCATGCCGTCCCCATGAGATTTCCGTATTGCGTATTGCGTATCCTATATTCCGTGTTGGCTGCGTCCCCACTTGGATAGTGGAACCTATTCCTATTACCCTTCGTCCAATACGCAACACGCAATACGCAACACGCAATACGCAATACGAAACCCGCAGCCCACCACCCGCGTATGTACAGGTGTCGGAACTGATAAGCAACCAGTGAGGGAGACAGCGATGAACTACACACCGAACCAACAGGAAGCGAGCCCCAAGCCCGCGCCTAATTTTGCCGAAACCACCGGCGCCGGCCCGCTCGCGCAAACCCCCGGCAGCGCGACCTATTCCCCCAACGTCACGAGCACGGGCCGCCCGCAGCGTCGCGCCCGCATGGAGCAGATCGGCTTCTGGGTCGTCGTAGTTGCGGCTTTAGCTCTGCTGCTCGTCGTCTTAAACGTATTCCTGCCACGCTTCATCAGCGGTGCCGTTCTGGGCTTCGACATCGCAGCATTCGTTGGCCTGCTCACCCTCCT
>JBJMMB010000067.1:0-2242 GCA_045805005.1 Chloroflexia bacterium | reverse complement strand
TGCGGAGCGCGGTAGGGAGGGGGGTTTCCGGCTGGTCGAAGGATACTTCCTGCCCCCGGTCATGTTCACCAGAACGGAAGCTGTTTCGCTGCTATTGGCCGTTACGATGCTTCGCAGCCTGCGTTCGCGCCCGTTCTCGGCCGATCTGGAGACCGCGGAGGAAAAGCTGCTGGCCGCGGTGCCGCAGAACCTGCGCCAGGTGCTGGCAGAGGCGCGCAAGGTCATCGGCGTGGAGGCCGCGCCCGGCGATGCTTTTCACCCTGAGCCCGGTGACCTGGAATCCCCCCAGGCACCTGCGGGTCCAGAGGCCCCGGCCGCCACCGAGAATGAAATGGTCAGCATCTACGTGCAGGCGATCCTCGATGGCAGTGCCCTTTCTCTCCAATACCGGTCGCCCTACAGGCCCACAGCGCAGACCCACCGGATCCAGCCTCTCGGTGTTTTCTGGGACCGCGACCGTTGGTACCTGGCCGGGAGGCTTGCGAATGGGACCGCAGAGCTACACCTCTGGCGGGCAGACCGGGTGCTGGACCTGAGGCCAACATTGCAAGCGGCGGAAGGCGATCCCGCCTTTGACGTGCGCGATCTGCTGGGCCGGAAGTGGCTACGGCCGGCCATGGAGTCCTGGGCTCTTCAGTCGCCCGTGCGGATACGCATATTGGCGCAGCAAAGGGAGCGCCTCGGTAAGGATTGGTATTACCGGTACGCAAGCTATGAGCAGCTATCCGAAAGCCAGGTCCTCATGACCTTCGGTGAGAACCGCCCAGAA
Source organism: Chloroflexia bacterium (assembly GCA_045805005.1). Lineage (GTDB taxonomy): Bacteria > Chloroflexota > Chloroflexia > QHBQ01 > JADMIH01 > JADMIH01. The sequence continues at coordinate 1,473 of JBJMMB010000067.1, read as the reverse complement.
ATCGTGTTCGAGTTACTGCGCTGGCTAGGCCCCGGGGCCGAACTCCTGGAGCCCGAGGCCTGGAGAGCGGTCTTCAAGGCGCAGTTGGCTTCGATGCTCTCCAGCTACGAGGAGAACGGGGAAGATCATCAGCGATCTTCAGGGACGCTTTCGTAGCCTGGCGGCTGTGCTCGTGGCTTCTGGGCTCCAAAATCCAAAAACCAAAATCCAAAATTCAGCGCTCAACCCTCACACTTGAATGTAAGGAGTGGTACAATGTATGCTTTAGCGTATGGTCACTTCCGCCTCGACCTCTCCCGCCATTAGAAAGAGACTTCCAATGAACGACATCCAGGTGAGAAATATCAAAGTGCTTTCCGGCGCTAACATCTGGGCATATTGCCCCCTGCTCGAGATACTCACCGATATCGGCAAGTACGAGCATCTACCCTCGAACAGGCTGCCTGGCTTTACGGAGAGGTTGGTGGAAATCATGCCGAGCCTCTGGGAGCACCGCTGCTCGGAAGCCCAACGGGGAGGTTTCCTCGAGCGCCTGCGAGAGGGCACCTACATGGGGCACATCCTGGAGCATGTCATCCTCGAATTGCAGTCGCTGGCGGGCATGAACGTCACTTATGGTAAGACCCGTGGGGCGGAGCGCGATGGCGAGTATTACGTTGTGCTCAACTATAAAGACCCCGAGGCCGCCAAAATGTGCACCTACCTGGCGGTAGAGATCGTAGAGAAGCTGGCCGAGGGGCAGCCTCTCGGTTTCGACCTGAAGGCCAGGATAGACGCGATCAGGGAAGTAGGCGAGGACAACATGCTTGGGCCATCGACCCAGGCTATCGTTGACGCTGCCCGCAGACGTGGCATACCCTGGCTGAGGCTCGATGATGGCTCGCTCGTGCAACTGGGCTACGGCCGCTACGCCAGGCGGATCCAGGCGTCGGAGACCTCGCTTACATGCAATATAGGGGTGGATATAGCCTCCAACAAAGAGCTGACGAAGGTTCTGCTGGAGAAGATCGGCATACCCACACCGCGGGGCGAAGTGGTGGACGACCCCGACGCCGCCTGGGAGGTTGCCGCGTCGCTTGGCGCCCCGATCGTAGTCAAGCCAAGCGACGGCAACCAGGGCAAGGCTGTGAGTGTGGATCTCACCACCGAGGGGCAGGTACGCCAAGCCTTCGAGCTTGCTCGCGAGGTGTCAAAGCGCGTGATAGTAGAGCAGTACGTACAGGGGAATGATTACCGTCTGCTCGTGGTGGGTGGGAAGATGGTGGCGGCTGCCCTCAGGCGCCCGGCGCAAGTAGTGGCCGATGGGCTCCACACCATTCGGGAGCTCGTGCAGAAGATCAACGACGACCCGCGCAGGGGCCAGGGCCACGGGGCCGCGCTCACGCGGATAAAGATGGATGCGGCGGCCGAGCTTACCCTCTCGAAGCAAGAGCTTACCTGGGATAGCGTGCCTCCACCCGGGCAGGTCGTGCT
>JBJMMB010000066.1:0-5877 GCA_045805005.1 Chloroflexia bacterium | reverse complement strand
TGGGCCGAGGCCGTCTGCGGGGTCATAAGGAGCCAGTCAAGCAGGGAAGAGACGATGGACGATGGACCATGGACGATGGGCGGTACGATGCTGCCGGAGGGCGGTACGTTTATCGCGGCAAAGACCACCCACTTACCGTCGGGCGAGATGTGGGGGTCTTGAATCGCCTGGTATTCTTTCTCGCTCACGAGTTGGCGCGGCTGCGCCCCAGCCGCATCTGCGATCATCACGCGGTCGACCCCCTGGGCCGCAATGTCCTGGTTGGGCGTCACGACCCGCTCTATGTACGCGATGCTCTGAGCGGGGCCGCCAATAGCGGGCATCAGGGCGTTCGGCTGCCAGGGTGTGCGCTGCCCGGTCGCCAGGTCCAGGCGCTCAACCCGCCAGTTGTCTGACGTGAGACCCAAAGGGTCCACCGTGGCGGTCTCGTTCGAGGCGGACTGGACCGCGAAGTAGAGGCTCTTGCCGTCGGCGGACCAGGCGGGCTGGACCAACGACTCGTTGGGGCCGTGCTCAGCCAGGACATGCCCGCCCGTGCCGTCGGGCCCTACGCTCCAGATGTCAGTGTAGGGGAGAGCGTCGGGGGCGGTCTTGGGGGAGTAGGCGTAAGCAATCGACTTGCCGTCCGGGGCCCAGGCGGGGTTCTCGGCGAGCTCGTAGTAGGGCTCGTAGTAGGTAAGACGCCTCTCTCGCGTGGCGTCGGCGGACATGAGCCAGAGGTTAGAGTTGCGGGCGAAGACGTAACCGCCGGCGGGCCAGGGGGTGTCGGGTTTGGCGGAGAGGGCGGGCTGCACCAGGTCGAAGCTTTCGGACGTGCCGTTGAGGGCGTCGATTTTCACCTGGGGGTGGTACCTTCCCGGTGCGCTGGGGACCGAGCCATTGTAGACCCATACGCCGATCTCCAGGGCAGGGTTCATGGCCTCGGGCCGGCTCTCGGAGTCGCCGAGGCGGGCAGGCTTGCCGGCGTCGTCCACCATCTGAAGGCTGACCGAGGCGATGGCGGTGTCGGCGGAGCCGTTGGACCAGGGTATGCGCATGTTTACCCGGAGAGGGGAGTTTACGGTGCCCTCCGTGGCGTCGTCGCCCTGGGAGGTCGTGTAACTAATGATGGGAGTGTGACCAGTGGCCGAACCTGGAGGCGTGATGACTCTGGTCAATACCAGCCACCCCACACCGAGGATGCCGGCGGCCAGCACCAGCAGCGCCACCAGCATCGGGGTCCGCAGGTACCAGGGCCTCACGGAAATGGGAATACTACGCGTCAAACCGAATACCTTTCTTGCAAGGGGTCGGGGGTCGGGGGTCGGTGGGCGGCCTCTGCCGGCCCCCACTTCGCACGTACCGCTGACTTCTGCTTAACCCCTGAACATCGTCCATTATCGTGTTCGTCGTCTCATAGTGAGGCCCGTGGCGGCCAGGCAGAGAGAGATCGCGAAGAGCGCAGCAAGGAGCGCGCCGTCCTGGCCACTACCGCCGTTGGGCAGAGTGGACGGGCTCTGGGTGGTCGTTGTTGTGGTCGTCGTCTGGTCCGTTGTGGCGGGGGTGCCTTCGGCCAGAACGGTGAAGGAGTAGGAGCCATCGGTGATGCCGTTGTCGTCCTCGGTCACCGCGTGCCACTTGACGGTGTACTTGCCCGCTGCCAGGGCGGGGGTGGTTATGGTCTCGACGGTCCGATTGGCTCTATCAACGGCCGAGGTAGCGCCCGCGACCGCCGTGCCACTCGCTTGAATGAGCGTGGCAGTAGACTGGTCGGGGCTGAGCTCCTCGCTGAAGTTGAGGGTTACCGTCGTCAGGCCGGCATTGACGCTAGCACCGTCGGCGGGTGTGGAACTCGACAACTTGGCGTGGGCGAGGGCCACGGAGGGCGCTAGCGCAAGCACAAGTATAAGGACGAGCAGGCCCACCCCCATTTGTACTGCTTTTTGTGGTAAGCGTGTAAGGTTTTCATGGTTCATGACAATTCATCTCCTTCGTGCGAGCTTCAATCGAGCCCACCCGGTTAATAGTTACCCATGAGGTTACGGTGCGGTAACAGGAAATCCTGTTTCACGCCGGCAAGCCACGATTCGAGCGGGGTGGTGGGAAGTCGGGACGAAGTGAGGTTTGAGAGCGCATGGTTCCGGTATGAGCGATGGCCGCCGCGGCCCCGTTCAGATGCGCCGCGAGTGCCTCGGCAGGCGGAGCAAATCCGACAGACTCCAGTGGCGCGCCCTCGGAGGGATCGCTGCCGGTGATTGACAGGAAGTAAACGTCGGGGGTCGGGAATTGGGGATCGCGGGTCTGGGTCAGATGTGCTTGCGACTGTTGTTGCTCCACTCCGGCGCTAATGCTCATATCCTCGACCGCCAATCCCAGTTCTTCGCGGTGGTCCATCCAGACGAGGTGGAGGCCAGTGTGGTGGGTGGGCGTCTGGTGCCCCTGGCATACGAGGGTAGTGTCCAACAAGAGTAGCGCCAGCAGGGCCGCACGCGCCGCGAGGCTTACCAGCCGTTTGTTCAGTCCGAATCTTCGATTTCTGCGTCGTCCATGCACTCAGCTTTGCTCTCGGGTGTGAATACCCAGGCCACGGTATCTAAAGGCAATTATAGCATGATGGCACCCCAGGAACCAATCCGGTGGCGGATTACTTCCCCTTCGGGAATTACGAATTACGAATTACGGAATCAGGTTGAGGCGAATTCGTAATTCGTGATTGGACAAATTGTGCTATAATCTGTTCGCTTCCTTCGAACCGCCAACAGAGGGAAGCGGATAGTTTTTGCTTGTGAGGCACGTTTGGCCTTCCCCGGCCGTCCAATGATGGGTGGTCCTAAAAAAAGGAAGCAGTTGATGGCTGCTTTCCTTTTTGCTCTGTGCTGCGCGGCGCAGTGGCCGGTGGACGGTGGCCAGTGGTCAGCGTCTGCTTACAACCTGGCGACACCGACCACCGAGGCGGGGCGCTTCTATCCGGAGACAGGGCAAACGCTCGCCCCTCAGTTCGTTTCGTACTTCGACCGCAACGGCGGCCTTCCCCTATTCGGCTACCCTATCACCGAGACCCGGCGCGAGGGCGGCTACCTGGTGCAGTGGACCCAGCGGGAGCGGCTGGAATGGCACCCCGAAAACGCGGGCACAGCTTACGAGGTGCTGCTCGGGTTGCTCGGCCGGGAGTTAACCGGGGACTTGAGAGGGCCTGAGTTCAATAGGCAGCCGGCAGTAAGCAGCAGGCAGGAGGCCACGGTTGTGAAGGGGGATTGCCAGCCGCCAACTGCCGACTGCCGGCTGCCTATTGCTTACTTCCCGGAGACGGGGCACACGCTGGCCGAGCCGTTCGCGTCCTACTGGCAGCGTAATGGCGGGCTGGCGGTGTTCGGGTACCCAATTTCGGAGCCCTTTAGTGATGATATGGGGTTGAGGGTACAGTGGTTTGAGCGGGCGCGGTTCGAGTACCACCCGGAATTGCCCCCGGCGTTTGTGGTGTCGCTCGGCTTGGTGGGAGTGGAGGCCCAGGATCGCGCGGGGTTGGAGACCTATGAGTTTCGGGTGATCAACAGCCCGGCAGGGGCGGGGCACCTGCAACTGGGGCTATCTCAGGGAGGCGAGTCGGACGATCCGGGTTTCTTCGACAACGTGCGCTCTCCGGCGAGCGACCTGGGTCCAGGGTTGGTGAGGCTGGACAACATCTTCAACTTCTACAACGTCGTGAGCAGGTCGCCAAGCGGCACGCTGGAGTATCGCTGGGACCGACTCGACCGCGTGGTGGATGGGATCAGGGCCATGGGCAAGGAGCCTTTTATCTGCCTCTCGTACATGCCGGAAACGGTGTCAGCATCCCGCAGCAGCAGGGTGCAACCGCCAGGCGATTTTGGGGAGTGGGGGCAGCTTGTGCGCGCCACGGTGCTCCACCTGAACGTAGAGCGCAAGCTGGGCATCCGCTACTGGGAAGTATGGAACGAGCCGAACCAGTGGGATTTCTGGAAGGGCAGCTTCGAGGACTACCTGAGGCTATATGATGTGACGGCGGCGGCGGTGATTTCGGCGGACAACAAGGCGCTTGTGGGGGGACCCGCATTCTCCAGCTTCGAGCCGATGGGGATCTCGCAATTCCTGCAGCACGAGGCATCGCTGGGAGAGGGGGGCAGAGTGAATTTCCTCTCGTGGCACGCGTACGGGCGGTCGCAGGCCGAGATGGCAGCGCAAATACGGGAGGCGAGGGAGATGGTGAGCCGCTACCCGGGCCTCCACCCGGAGTTGTTCGTGACGGAGTTCAACGTGAGCCCGGGCGGGCCGGGGGACACGAGCGCCTACGAGGAGACCGACACGGTGCAGGGGGCCATCGAGTTGCTGCGGTCGGTGGAGAGCATGGAGCGGGAGAGGCTGGACAGGGCGCTGCTGTTCGAGCTGAAGGACGGGCGCGGCCCGGCATCGTACTGGGGGCGATGGGGCGTGCTGACCAACGACGGACGAGCCAAGCCGATCTACTACGCACTGATGGCGTACCAGAAGAGGCCGGGGGCCGCGCTGCCGGTTGTGATGACCAAAGGCCCCGGCGACGACACGCTGGGCTTGATGGCGTTCGGGGGGGCGGCGCGGTCGACGCTGCTGCTGTGGTACACGGGGAAGAAGGCGGCACGAGTGCACGTGGCGCTGCCGCCGGAGTTTGAGGGGGTGGACTACGAGATCACTCTATTCGACCGGAGCCACAACAACCCGGCGAGGTCGGGTGACAGCACGGTGAGGCCGTGGCTGCGGCGGAACGCAGGGGACCTGGCGCTGGACCTTTCGCCCGGCTCTCTGGTGGTGCTTACTTCCATTGATACAGGCCGCTAGCGCGGCGAAACAAACAGAAATGAAGGCCTTGCTCAGCAAGAAAGTACATATTGCCTGGCTGCTGGTGGCCCTGGTGGCGGCCGGGGCGATAGGCGTGGTGGGCCTGCTATGGGAAAATGCCCCGCCTTCTAATAGCGTGGTCATTTCGGCACCCAGCCCGGAGGCGGGGACGAAGGCCGTCGAACAGGCGGGACAAGGGTCGAAGAGCGCGACGGGGGCGGGGCAGGAGCAGACGCAGAAGGTGACCGGAACCGCGAGGTCTGCCGGCAATAGCAGCATATCCGGCGAATCCACGGCTGTCCCCACTATGGGAGCCCAGGGCCAGGTTCAGGACTCCACGAGCGGGGCTACCGGTAGCTCGGCACCGGCGGCAGGTGAAGCGCCCGCCGGCACGGGTGCGCCGCTCCTTGTCGCGGTCTATGTCAGCGGAGCCGTGAAGAAGCCTGGCGTGTACATGCTGCCCGCGAGCGCCCGTGCAGCCGACGCGCTTACCGCCGCGGGCGGCCCAACGAGCGGGGCGGACCTCGACCGAGTGAACCTGGCGGCCCATGTGTCGGACGAAGAGCACCTGCTGGTGCCGAGGAAGGGCGAAGTCATAGCGCAACCTGACGCGACACCGAAGGCCAGCGCCACCGCCAGGAAGGCGCAGGCGACCACGGCCACCGAAGCGCCCGCGCAGATGCAGAGTAAGTCTCTCCCTACTAACAAGGTCGACATCAACTCCGCCTCCGCTCAGGATCTGGAAGCACTGCCGGGGATAGGCCCTTCGCTGGCCGAGCGGATTGTTGCTTACCGCCAGCAGAATGGCCCCTTCACTACGATTGAGGACGTGCAAAATGTGCCCGGCATCAAAGGGGGCATCTTCGCCCGGATCCGCGAGTTCATCACCGCCGCGACACCCTGAAACCCGAGGCAGAGCGCCCACGTATCCATCAGTAGCAAAGGAATGCGCGGCCCGGCGGTGGCGGTCCGAAGCCCCGGTGTCCGCTATCCGCCTGCCGTGATATAATCCACACTGGAGCATCAGTGGTTGTGGGGACGGCAAGCCGATTTCAGGATTTCACCAGG
>JBJMMB010000065.1:0-15400 GCA_045805005.1 Chloroflexia bacterium | reverse complement strand
TTCAACTTAATAAACAGCGGCCGAGGGGTCGAGGTTCAGGTTTTTGGGGATGTTAGATATTTATGTAAGAACTTGTATGCGAGGGCTTTGCCCTCGCATACAAGTTCTTATGAGGAAGGAAAGTATTTGGGGGACACCCCCAAGCCCCTGGCAGGGTGGGCCCTGCACCCCTTGTGTGGGAGTAGGGATATTTTGGGCACACCCCCAAGCCCCCGGCAGGGAGGGCCTTGCACCCCTTGGGTAGTGGGAAAGGAAATAGTTGGGGGACACCCCTAACCCCCTGGCAGGGAGGACCCTGCACCCCTTCCTGGGAAGGGGGAGAAGTGAGTGTTGGGGGACACCCCAAGCCCTGGCAGGGAGGACCCTGCACCCCCTTTGTTGGGGAAGGGGACTAGTTGGGCTCCAATCCCCCGAGCCCCCGGCAGGGAGGGCCCTGCACCCCTTTGTGAAGTTGTAGGTTAGAGGTTATAATTGGTTTCGCATGCCTGCGGCTTTAGAAAGGGAGTTTGAGTTTTGAGAAGAGTGCGAGCCTTTGTTGCTCTGTGTATGGTGCTGGGTGTGTTGGCGACCGGGTGCGACCTGGGGACTAACCCGACGGCTACACCTGTGGCCCCGGCGGCGGCTACTCCTACGCCGGACATCGTGTCGATGACCGAGGTGCTGACGCCGCCCACTCCGACGGCGCTGCCTGCCGCGGCTACACCGGAGGCCACACCCCAGGCCCAGGCGACCGCGCCCGCCGCGGGCACGCAGAGCGGCGTCGATATAGGCGCTACCGTGACCGCGATTCTCAACCCTCCGACTTCGACGCCTGTGCCCACCAACACCCCTGATGTGAAGGTGGCCGACTCGGCGAATAGCGTGATAACCGAAAGTCTGCTGGTGGAGATCAACGCGGCCCAGTGGATGCAAGACTCCCTGACGATAAGCCCGGACCTGCGGCATATCGGGTATATCTCGGCATACGGGGCCAGGTTCATCGTGATCCACGACGCAACTACGAGCCCCGACTACGTGGGCATCCTGGAGAACTCTCTTACTTTCAGCCCGGACAGCAAGCGGTTCGCGTTTGGGGCGATCAAGGGCCCCAGGCAGCTGGTGGTGGTGGATAGCGTCGAGGGGGGCAAATACGCGAGTATAGAGGTGGGCCTCGCCTTCAGCCCGGACAGCAAGCACGTGGCCCACGGGGCCAAGCAGGTGGGCGAGGGCGGCATGGAGCTTATCGTGGTGGACGGCAAAGAGCAGAAGAAGTACGGCAGCATCGTCCGCGGCAGCCTGCTTTTTAGCCCTGACAGTTCCAGCCTGGCCTACGTCGCGTCGCACGATGTGATAACGCCCAGCACCGCAACCACGGCCACCATGACCGCCACGGCCAATACGCCCGTGCCGGTTCACAAGAAGTTCGTGGTGATGCACGACATGTCCAAGGGAACGGATACGGAGACTTCCGAGTACGAGAACATCCTTGAAGGAAGCATGGCGTTCAGCCCCGACGGCAAGCGTCTGGCTTACGTGATAAACGTGGGCGACAATCTGGCCGTAGTGGCCGACGGCAAGGAGGGCAAGGAGTATACGGGGCTGGGCAAGATTGCGCCTCTTTTCAGCCACGACAGCAAGCACATCGTCTACCTGGCCCAGGAGAACGGCAAGCAATTCCTGGTCGTGGACGGCAAGGAGGGCAAGCCCTACGACAGTATAGGGGGCGTCCCGGTTTTCAGCCCCGACGACAGCCTGCTCGCCTACGCCGCTAAATCGGGCGGCAACTGGATGATCGTCATGGACGACTTGAAAGGCAATACCAGGGAGGGCAAGCAATACCCTCTGATAGGAAGCACCCTGCTATTCAGCCCCGACGGCAAGACCCTCGCCTACGTCGCCGGCACGGGGAGCAAGCAGTTCCTCGTGATGGAAGATATGAACGGTGCGGTGAAGGAGGGCACGCAGTACGACGGCATAGGTCGCGGCACGGTTGTGTTCACGAAGGACAGCAAGCGGTACGCCTACGTGGCAGGCCTGAACGGCAAGCAGTTCGCCGTGGTGGACGGCCAGGAGGGCAAGCAGTATGACGGTATAGGCCGCAACTCGCTTGTCTTCAGCCCGGACGGCAAGCACGTGGCCTACGCGGTGTCCTCGGGCGACAAGCAGTTCGTGGTGCTGGACGGCCAGGAGGGCAAGCAGTACGACATAGCGGGCAAAGGCGGCGTGGCCTTCGACGCAGCCGACCTCTTCCACTACCTGACCGTGATCAACAACCTGGACCTCAAGCTGGGCAGGACGTTCGTGGTGGAGCACAGGATAAAGTAGGGGTTGGGGATTGATACTATTTACAGCATGGTAGGTAAAGGAGCCAGGATGGGCAATTCCCCATTTTCCCCATTTTGGAGGATGAGACGTGTGTGGCGGAAGGGAAATGGGAGATTCGGCCTTGATGGTGTTTGTAGCTAAAGTGACGGTTGGCGAGGGACTGGGCCTGTGGCAGACGATGGACGATGGGAATAGGGGGCAGGATGGCGGGGTTGAAAAGTCTGGCGGGGGTGGTTGTCCTTGTTGCCCTGCTGGTGGCGGGCTGCGACAGCGGTGATCCGGCCACGCCTACGGCGGTGCCGGCTCAGACGCCGGAAGCGCCGGCCACAGTCGCGCCAACGGTCGGGGCCACCGCGGGTATCCCTTTGACGCCCTCCGAGGGCTCGCCGACACCTGGGACGGGGGTGGACTTGCCCGGGATCGTCTATGACGTGAGCGGCGGCTTCGCCGGGATGCATGATGTGCTGGAGATATCGCCTTCCGGGGAGGCGAAGCTCTCCAGCAAAGACAAGCTCGTGGCTACCAGGCAATTGAACCAGGCGCAACTAGATAAGCTTAGCCAACTGCTGGCCGCCGCGAACTTCAACGGTTTGAAGGGTAAGTACGATAACGGCAACGTGTCGGACGATATATACCAGCGCATCGAGGTTACGCCAACGGACGGGGGCCAGGGCAAGGCGGTAGTCGTGGCGGCCGAGGGCGGCAAGGGCATCACGCCGCCCGCCCTGACAGACCTTATAGGGGAACTGCAAGGCATCATGGCGTCCATGCGCCCAGCCCCCGCCAAGCCCTCGGTCAACCCCGCTCCAGCTATTCGGTAGGGATGTGGATACATTCATCTAAAGCCACGAAAATGGTCGCCCCCGGCGACCATTTTCGTGGCTTTAGATGTAAATAATCCTAGGGCATATCGCCTGGGCCGGTGATGGGTTCTACGTAATCGGTGCCACCTACGTCTATGCGCTTGACTTTCGGTGAGGTGGTAGTGGTGGCGCGGCCTGTGCCCCAGGTGCCTCCTGGGCCCTGGACCGTGGACGTGCCGCTGGTTCCCGAGTCTGACAGCATCTCCTCTACGCCGTCGGCTGCCGCGGAGACGAGGCTGCGGACCGCCAGGAAGCTCTCCCGCACAGCCGCCCGGCTGTGGCGAACAGTCTCGGGGGGCAACATGCCGGTGGCTACTTCGACCATCGCACGGGGTATCCTAACGACGAGGGACGCTACGTCGCGCACGTTGGAGCCGAGGCCGGACCTGCTGTTGTCCGCAAATTCCTCGTCCCAGGCCATCTCTTCGGCGGTCCGGTTGATGGGTGTTCGTGGCTCTTCCATGACTTGCTCCTTCTTGGTGAGTACCGAGTACCGAGTGGTGAGTAGTGAGTACCGAGTGATGAATGCCGAGTGGTGAGTGACCGTTACTCAGCACTCAGCATTCATATTATACCGGAGAGATCTCCTGCGGGCCAAGCTGTTAGCGCAGCCAGTACAACTCTTCGGAACGGTCCGGATCGTAGAGCTTGTCCACGCCTTGCTCCAGGGTGACGGTGGTGTCACCCTTATACGTCGTGGCGTGCAAGACCCCGCCCGATGCATAAGCTATGGTGTGTGCTCCAAGCCTCCAGACCCAGGGGATGGAAACGAATGGAGATACATCGTCGAGGGTGCCGGAGTAAATTGTGGTAGCTTTTACCTGCTCACCTTCGAGGCCCGACAACGGTATGGTATACAGGCCGAGGGTCACACCTACCCCTCCGTTCCAGGTCAGCGTGCCATAGGCAAGGTAGTCCTCGGTGCTCGATGTGCTGAACAGAGACATTCCGCGGTCGATGGGCAGGCTGGTGGTTTTCGGTGGGTTGTCTCCCGACATGATAATCACCGACATATTGTCCTGGCCGGTGGAGCCGCTATCGCCTGTACCGCGATTTGGCCAGCCGAGCAGCAGCGTGTCATTACGCTGATGTCCAACCCAGATAATGCCGGGAGGTACAGGCCTGGCCGTGGGGTCGCCCCACGTCGCGGCGTCTATGGTGCCTCTTATCAGATACCCCTGTGGCCGGGCGGGGTCGAGCAGGGTCATCGTGGCGCTTGTGTCCGTCCAGTTGCCCAGCAATAGCCTGCCGGCAAAGGGTCCATTGCGCAGGAAGGCTCCGCCCACCGCCGGCTCCGGGTTGTAGCCGCGACCCGGAACCATCAAACCGGAAGCAAGGACGCGGGGGGTGTCTTTGCCCGCAGCGTCGATCAGGACGGCGGTGCCATTTTCCGTTCCGAGGATGGGCAGCGCGTTATAGGTGGTAACGAGCACGTATGCGCTATCGAGGCTGAACTGGGCGCTGTCGATGCCCCCTGGGTAGGAGTACAGCAGGTGGCGGTCGCTACCATCGCCGTTGGAGATGTAGAGGTAGGTCATGGGGGTGAGATCGTGCAGGTGAGTGTAATCGGCCAGAAGCACGTGGCGGCCGTCCGAGGCCAGGTCGGTCACCTCCCATTTGTCGCCAGGCAACCTCAGGGTAGAGGTGGTGGGGCTGCTGAATGAGAGGTAGGAAATCTCGCTCCAGGTGTTGTATGAAGTCCTCAATCTCGAGGGCTCATGATACTCGGTATCCACGATCCAGCGGACGGCCCACATGCCCTGGTCACCGAGCACGTAAAAGTTGTAGCGGGCGGGGTCGAGATTGAGAGTGGCGGTGCTGACCTGGCCATCCCGCAGGGAGGCCATGACCAGGAGGCGGCCTTCGAGGTCGACCGATCCAGGCGTAATCTCGCCGAGTTGGGGTGTGGGCGTGGGGGTCGCGCCGGTGGACCGGTCTGGCGTCCACCCCTTGCCCGGGATGTCGTAGACGATGCGGTCTCCCGGGCCGGAGGCGCGCAACGCGCTGTACCGGTCACTCCTGTCCAGCCACTGCCAGCGCTCGGCATCGCGATAGTAGAGGCCGGCCGGCTCGGCCTGGGTGCGCAGGGCGACGGCCCCTTGCAGCACCTCTTTGTATATGTGCGCCTGGCTCTCTTTCTGAAGGCGTTCGGTCTCCTGGTAGTGGGGCTGGACGTTGATCACCTGCTCGGCGGCGTTCAGGGCTGCCACCCACTCGCCTTTGGAGGCGCCGGCAGTGGCCTGGGTGTACCAGGAGTCGCGCTCGGTTATGAGTTTGCCAATCTGGGCCACCTGGGCATTCGAGTCCTTGTACCCTTCGGTGGCCTGGTAATAGGCGCGGGCGCGGTCCCAATCGCGGTTGGCGGCGGCCTGTTGGGCCATCTGATAGTTGTTCTGCCGGGCCTGCTGCTGCCACCACGACCAACCTGCCCAACCCAGCACCGCCAGCAGAAGGAGGCCGCCCACCATAAACTCGCGGGCGTTAGTCCAGCCTCCACGGGGTGAGGGCTCAGGATCAAGGTCCTCGACGGAGAAGAACTCGGAGTCGTCGGAGTTACCTGTCATGGTCATTATACCTGGTTGTTACTCCACTTAGTCCTACTTATTCTACCCTAATCAGAAGGAGAGCGCCCACTCCACCGCCCCGCCCATGACTGCCCCCGCCAGGGTTGCCAGCAGGTTCACCAGGTCGTTGTTGACCCGCGGGGAGCCTTTGACGAGTTGGGTAGGGGTGCCGCACCTGTGCACTGTGCTCTCGGTGAGCTTGTCGCACGCCGGGCACCGGTAGCTTGCCTGCACGGTGGCTCCCAGAAAGCTGTCGGTGAGGGAGCCCACGAGACCACCGAGCAGCGCGGCGAGAGCCGGTATTGCGTATTGAGTATTGCGTAGAGGAGGAAGGGCAGAGGGTGCCAGCACCCAGGCCTGGCAGTCAAGGGATACGCAATGCGTAATACGCAACAGGTCATCGGGGTCGAAGAGACCGGGCAGGCGGAGCAGGCCCGCGGCCAGCAGCCCAAGGCAGAGGGCCCCTGCTGCGCCCGTGACGCTGCCCAGCCAGGTGACGCCCCCGGAGGCTCCCGCGGCGACCGGCTTTCCCGTGGTAATCAACCGAGGTGGGCGTCTGCTGAGCACGCCGATTTCGGTGGCCCAGGTGTCGGCGGTGGCCGCGCCGAGGGCTCCCAGGAAGGCGGCAAAGAAGACAGCTCCCTGGGAAGGGGCGAGGCGGTACGCGACCGCTAATAAGGCCGCTACGCCGCCGTTGGCCAGGACCTGGGCGGCATCTCGCCGGCCCCCTTTCTCGAACGTTTCGGCGGCTCGCCTCTTGCGAACGTCTGACGCCTTCACGAATGAGAGCACGCTCGAAGAGGCGAAGAAGAAGACCAGGAGCACTGCCCACCCCAACCCGCCGAACCCGAACACCGCCCCGCCCACCAGGCAGGCCGCCACCGCGCCGTCGGGGGTTAAGGCCCGCGCCCGGTATGCCAGGTAGGCTATCAGGCCCGCGGCCAGGAAACCGAGGAAGATCATCACTGTAGGGTATTCTGTTGTTTCCTATTGCAGCAGAATTGAGCAGGGTACGCGAAGGTTCCACATGCAGCTGTCATATCTGGCTACTTCACCACCCACAAAGGCATGGAGTGTTCGACCGCGACTCGGGCACAGAGCATCAGTTCGACATATGTTTCAAGGCTTTCAGGTGGTTCCTCATGTGTGTCATCAACTGTCGTGCTCGATGTCCAATACTCTTCGAATCTAGCCCTCGCTTCCTCAAGTTCCTCCAGCGTTATGGGTAAGGACTGGACCCGTGCAAAACGCTCCAATTCCTTGACAAGCTCCATGAGGCTCGCGCACTGTAATAGGGAAGACCCCGAGTCGCCTTGGATCAAGATTGCGCTGGGTACTATGGGGATGGGAAGATATACTCCCAACCAAGCTTCGATAGCAAGCAAGTGCGGAATATTGGCCTCACCAACCGTGGACGCTGCCAGTTTCTGTAAGCTAGCCCAACCGGACCAGGGTAGTTCATTTGATTCGTACCCACCCGGGAAGGGATCTCTGGTGGGCACTGAATAGTGCAACTGGTTCTCGAGTTCCTTCCGAACAAGAAAGGCAAAAGGCTGCAAGAAGACGCGGGACGTAGTCTTGACCTGGAGGGTGAGTCCCATGCGGCCTAGTCCTCAATCGCCTTGATTATGGCCACCACTCGGCACCGAGCCCTAAAGGTACGGCTCTTGGGCCAGCTTCTTGAGGCTGGTGATTAGGAGGTTGGTGTCTTCGGGGCGGCCTACGCCTATGCGCAGGTGGTTTTGGAGCCAGCGATCCGTGATGGCTTTGACGAGAATGCCGTCGTCCTGGAGGTGGCGCTGGACCATGCCGGCATCGCCGCGGGTTACCTGGCAAAGGAGGAAGTTGGCGCTGGATGGGTAGGGTTGCACAAGGTTGAGCTTGCGAAGCTGGCGGTAGAGGCGGCCACGCTCCAGTCTGATACGGCGCACCCGCTGCTTGAGGGTTTCGCGGTCGTTGAGGGAGGCTATGGCAGCTAGCTGGGCGGCCCAGTTGAGGCCGCCGGGGGGCGTGAGGCGCTGCAGCCTGGCCGCGACGCGATTGGAGGATAGAGCGTAGCCCACGGGCAGACCGTGCAGGCCAGCCCATGGGGCCAGCGACCGTACGACCACAAGGTTGTCGAACTCGGCCACCAGGGGGGCTACCGTGCGGTCGCAGAACTCGAAGTACGATTCGTCTACCACCACCCACACACCCGTATGGAGGAGCTGCACGATGGCGCTCTGGGAGGCCACGTTGCCGGTGGGGTTGTTAGGGGAGGAGAGGGCGACCATCCTGATGTTGGTCTGGCGGCGCATGATGGTGAGTATGGCCTCGGGATCTATATCGAAACGCTCGCTCAGGGGCACCTGCACCAGGGTTATCCGGGCGCGGGAGGCCCCGGCGTTGTGCTGGGGGAGGGACGGCGGGCAGGTGATCATGCCGTCGCCCGGCTCGAGGAAGCCATGCAGCAGCCTCTCGATGATCTCGGTAGCGCCCGCGCCCGCGACTATGCGCTCGGGCGCGAAGCCGGTGTATTCGTGGAGTGCCTCGCGCAGGTCGGTGCACACCGGGTCGGCCGGCAAGCTGTACAACTCCGACGATCCAAGGATGTCGTGCACGTGGAGGGAGCAGCCGTAGGGGTTTTCATCGCTGTGCAGCCTTATGTAGCCTGCCTGCCCGGCTTCCCGCCGGGTCTGCTGGATGCCGCTTCTGTGCGCGGCCCGTCGCTGCCTCTTTTCTCTTTCGTTATGCTCGATGGACATTCTTGCCTTTTCTAGCCTGATTTAGCGTGGTGCATTTCGCGCCGACCGCGGATAATATCGGCTATTATAACGGACAAGCCATATTAGCTCAATACCAGGGATCAGGGATCTAACCAGGAGTCAGGGATCAGTGTCTGCCTATGACCCTGATCGCCTCCCGCTTCGCTCATACCCCTGATCTCTGACTGAATAGGAGGGTGTATGGACATCTTCGCTCCGGCGAACCAGCCGACCAACCACAGGCTCGAGTTGTACACGCAGCACTTGATAATAACGGGGACGGTTACATCCCCTTTCAAGAGGATCAGCGATATTTTGAACAAGGGCGACAGCCTGTTCCTGAAGGTGGAAGTGGCGCGTATTACGCCTCTCGGCAAGCAGCCAGCGCAGAAACCTGTGGAAGGGGCGGTTATGGTCAGCCTGGAGCACTTGCAGTTCGTGGTGGAGCAACTCGATAAGACGCCAGCCGCGATGCACCAAGGCCAACCCCCCGCCGACCTGGAGGTGCGCACCGCCTTCGTCCAGAAAGACCATCACGCCTGCTTTGCTATCACGGGCACATACGCGGTCTATGGCTATTGCTACCTGCACCCTGGGGCTTCTCTGGAGAGTCTGCTCCACGGTATGGATACTTTCATTCCCGTTACCAACGCCAGCCTTTACCTGGTGGCCGACTCCAGATCGTGGAGCCGCGACCTGGTGGTGATCAACAGGAACATGATCAGCGCGATGTATTTGACTTCGTAGGGGTTGGGGGGTTGGGGGGTTGGGGGGTTGGGGGACACCCCCAATCCCCTGGCAGGGAGAGCCCTGCACCCCTTTGATAAGTTGGGGGACACCCCCAGGTCCCCGGCAGGGAGAGCTCTGCACCCCATTTGATGGGGAAGGAGGTAGTTGTTGGGCTCCAATCTCCCAAACCCCCGGCAGGGAGCCCCCTGCACCCCTCTATCACGGCTATGATCGGAGTTTGGCTCCTAGCTCGCGTTCCAGGCGGCCTTCTATGCGGCGGCGGAGGCGGGCTATTTCTTCTTCGGCGAGGGGTTTGTCGGTGGACGTGAAGGTGACGGCGAAGGCGAGGCTTTTGTGGCCTTCGGGGATGGGTTTGCCGGTGTAGATGTCGAAGAGGGTTATGTCGACCACTGCGGCTCCGGCGGCTTTTCTGATTGCCTCGGCTACGAGGGCGGCGGGCGTGTCCTGGGGGACCACGAAGGCCATGTCCTGGCGAACCGGGGCGAGCGGGCTGACGTAGTCGTAGAGGGCGCGGTCGGGCATGACCCGCATGAGGGCCTCTGCGTCGAGGTCCCAGGCGGCCACCCGGCGGGCGGGTATCTCCCACTGCTCGAGGACGCCGGGGTGCAACTCGCCCACCACGCCGAGGTCGACACCCTGGGCGCGCACCAGGGCCACCCGGCCGGGGTGGAACACGGGGGCGCGCACGGGCAGGTATTCGACGCCGCTCACGTGGAGGCGATTGAGGAGCTCTTCCACGATCCCCTTGGCGTCGAAGAAGTCATGTTCGGCCTCTCCCTCGACCTCCGGGTTGAAGCGCGAACGGGGGTAGCGGGGGCCGCTGAGAATGCCGGTTAGCCTGCGCGGCTCCAGCGGGAGGCGGTCCTCGCCCGGCACGAACTTCCATGCCTCGAGGCGCGGGTAGGTGCGCAACTCCTCGGCCATGACCTCGCGCCTGGCCTCTATCTCCTTTTCGTTGGGGGTCATATAGACCTTGCCCACTTCAAAGATGCGCACAGGAGTCTCGGGCTGCACCTTCAGGTTGGCCCGCAGAGTGTCGAGCAGGTTGGGCAACAGAGTGGGGCGCATCACATCCTGCTTACTGCTGAGCGGGTTGACGATGGTGACCAGGGGCCGAGCGGGGTCCCAGGTGCGGTAGGTGGGGGTCGGGGGTATGAGCGTCAGCGGGGGGCGGTCGGGGGTCGGGGTCTGCTGGTGATCAGGTTTTTGTCCCCCATTATCGGCATCTTCGAGCGTCGACAACTTGTCCAGGTCGCCGCTGTAGGTGACGCCGTAAGTTATGACCTCGTCCACGCCGCAGGCCACCATGAGGTCTTGCAGCCTTTCTTCGAGCCGGAGGATGGGGTCTACATGCTGTGGGGGCGTACCGCCTTCGAGGAGGGTTTCGGGGATGGTGTCGTAGCCTACGACGCGGGCTACCTCCTCCACCAGGTCGGCGGGGAGCTTGACATCGTTGCGGTAGGAGGGCACGTCGATGAGCATGGTGGTGTCGGGACCGACGGTGTCGGCGTTGGGGGGCAGGTCCACCTTGAAGTCCAGCCGCTCCAGCATATTGGCTATGCGGGTAGGGGGCACGTGGATGCCCAGCAGGCGGTCGACTTCGGAGGTATAGAAGTGGATGCGCAGTGGCTTTAGGGGGTTGGGGTAGCGGTCCACGTAGCCGCGGGCTATTTTGCCGCCGGCCAGTTGGCGCATCAGCTCGGAGGCGCGCTTCATGGCGGGCACGGTCAGGTTGGGGTCGACAAAGCGCTCGAACCTGGATGATGCCTCCGAGGGGAGCTTGAGGAGGCGGGCGGTGCGGCGTATGTTGAGCGGGTTGAAGTGGGCCGACTCCAGGAGGACATCGTTGGAGCTTTCGCCTATCTCGCTCTCCTCACCGCCCATGACGCCCGCGAGGGCCAGGGGGCGACGCACGTCGCAGATGGCCAGCATCTTGGGGTCGAGAGTGCGCTCCAGGTGGTCGAGGGTGGTGAGTTTCTCACCGGGGCGGGCGCGGCGCACCACGATTTTGCGGCCCTCGACGGCGGCGTAGTCGAAGGCGTGGAGCGGCTGGCCCATCTCTAGCATGACGTAGTTGGTTATGTCCACGATGTTGTTGATGGGGCGCATGCCGGCGTGGGTGATTCGCTGCTGCATCCAGGCGGGCGAGGGGCCGAGCTTTACCCCCTGGATGACGGCTCCCGAATAGCGGGGGCAGAGGTCGGGGTCTTCGATTTCTATGTCTAGCAGGTCATCCACGAGCGGCCCTTCCTCCTGCCACTCGGAGGAGGGGTAGCGCACCTCGCCACCGAAAATGGCGGCGACCTCGCGGGCCACGCCGATGATGCTCAGTACGCGGCCGTTATTGGGGGTGACGTCTATGTGCAGGATGGTTTCGCCCAGGACCTGCTGAGCAGGCAGGCCGAGGGGCGTGGAGGGGTCGAGCTTGATGATGCCCTCGTGCTCCTGGGAGAGACCCAATTCGGCCTCGGACATCACCATGCCCTGGGTCTCGATGCCCCTGATCTTTAAAGGCCTAAGGGTAGACCACTTCGGCGGGTCGACGTGCTGGTCGATGTAGCGGCAGCCGTTGAGGCCCAGCACTACAGTGTCGCCCGCCTCGATGTTGGGCGCGCCCGTGACCACGGTGATGTCGTTGCCCGCGCCGTACTCGACGGTGGCGAGGTGTAGGCGGTCGGCGTTGGGGTGCTTCTCCAGACGGGCCACGCGACCCGTGTAGATATTCTCCCACTCGGAGCCTATTATTGTAATATGCTCGACCTCCTGGCCCGCAAGCGTAAGGCGCCGGGCCAGTTCCTCGGGCGTGACGTTTATGTCGATGTACTCTCGCAACCACGAGAGCGGGACGCGCATTGGCATATGTCCTCCGGAGCGTATTGCGTATTGCGTGACTGCCAAGCATGGGTAGAAGAACCCTCTGCCCTTCATCCTCTACGCGATACGGAATACGCAATACGGCTAGAATTGCTGCAAGAACCTTAGATCGTTGCTGTAGAAGAGCCTCATGTCATCGATGGCGTGGCGGAGCATGGCTATGCGCTCGAAACCCATACCGAAGGCGAAGCCGCTGAACTCGTCGGGGTCGATGCCGCCGTTGATGAGCACCTGGGGGTGGATCATGCCGGCCCCCAGTATCTCAAGCCAGCCTGTGTGCTTGCAGGCCCGGCAGCCTTTGCCGCCGCAAACGATGCAGTCTATGGCCAGGTCGACGCCCGGCTCAACATATGGGAAGTAGTCGCAGCGGAAGCGGACACGGCGCTCCTGGCCGAAGATGGAGCGGGCGAAGGCGGCCAGGGTGCCTTTGAGGTCGGCCAGGGTGACCTTCTTGTCGATGGCCATGCCCTCCATCTGGGTGAAATATGCCTCGTGGGTGGCGTCGGTGGCCTCGGCCCTGTAGCTGCGGCCGGGCACGACCAGGCGTAACGGCGGTGGCAGCCTGCGCATCATGCGGATCTGCATGGGCGAGGTATGGGTGCGGAGCACCACCGGCGGCAGGTCGTCCATGCTGGCTCCCGGCTCGCGGATGCCGAGCAGGCGGTCGTCCACGTAGAATGTGTCTTGCATGGAGCGGGCTGGGTGCTCGGGCGGGATGTTCAGGAGCTCGAAGTCGTACATATCGAGCTCCACGTCGGGGCCCTCGTATATCTGGAAGCCCATGTTGCGGAAGGCGTCGAGCACGTCGCGGGAAGTCTGGGTGATGACGTGCAGGTGGCCGGTGTGGACGGGTCTGCCGGGCATAGATACGTCGACCGCTTCGGCTTCGAGGTGGCGGTCGCGCTCGCGGGAGAGGATGCGCTCGCTGGCCTGTGCGTATGCCTCTTCCAGTTCTTGCTTGGCGGCGTTGATGGCCTGGCCGGCCCCGGCCCGCTCCTCGGCGGGCAGGCCACCCACCCCTCTGAAGAGGCCGGTCATTTGCCCCTTCTTGCCCAGGTACTTGATATTCCACTCCTCGAGCGCGGCCCCGGTTGTGGCCTCTGCCAGCCCCGCCAACGCCTCCCGCCGCGACTGTTCGATCTGGTCTTGTAGTGTAGACATGATGACCCCTGATGCGTAATGCGTAATGCCTGCGTCCCATGCCTGGGTGGTAGAACCTCTAGCCTATCTCCCTTACGCATTACGCATTACGCATTTCCAATAGAAATGGCCGCGCTGCTCGCCAGGGACGAGGCGCGGCCACGTGGTACCACCCTGATTCCGGTTCGTGGGGAGGATGGGCCTTGCGAACCGCTCAAAGCTCGATAACGGGAGCGACCCGGGGCGGGTTAGCGGGCATGTGCCGTTCACCTGCCGGCTCGGAAGTGAACTTCGGTCGGGGTCGGCGCGGCAGGCTCTCAGTCTATGGCTCTGCCTTCCCTGTGCGCTCGCGCTCCGGCCTACTCTCTTCGTCGCAGCCTTTGCTGTGTTGTCGTTGGGATAATAGATAACCTAACTGCGGAGCGTTGTCAAGGTGCGCGAGGATTGCTCGCGTTAGGTCTTGCGCTGTAGAAGGCCGGAGGGATTAGTACTTCGACTACAGTGTGTAAGCTTGATTCCACACGGCGTGGCGTGGTAAACTGAGCCGATCACCGGCCATCAACAAGGCGGATTAACCGGGCTAGCCTAAAATGACCCTGGTTTTGGGGGGCCCAGGATCACCATAATGGCCTAGTCTATGACTATAGCCTACCTCAACCGGCTGCTGTAGACTTGACTATAGTATGGCGAGAGCCGTACGACCATATCAATCTACCATCATGTTTACGCAGCCACTATGGGCACTCGTGACTTGCTGGGCGCAATCTTGTAATCCTTGGAGGGGTAAAACAATGTTTTGGAACGCTAATTTTGCCGGCAAAAGTGTCCCCGTCCGCGTGCGCTCTCTGGTGTTGGGTCTATCGGCGTTGTTGATTGCCTATGGCGTGGCCGGCACATCGCCACTCGCCTTCGCCAATAGCGGTGACACCGTTGGCAGCGTGGACATAGCGGCTGATTCCTCCGTGGTCTACCCTGGGTCCACGGTGACCTATACGCTCACGGTGCACAACGGCAGCCAGGCGGGCCTCGTCACCGTGACTGACAACCTGCCCTCGCACAGTACCCTGGTGTCCGCGCCCGATTGCTCTATGCGTAACGGCTCGGGGGTCGAATGCACCTTCGCGATGTTCGCCTTCGATGTCGTTTCCACGCAGGTGACCGTGGTGATTGACAACGATGTGAACTGCAATTCCCAGTTGAGAGACAGCGCGCACGTTCAGGGTTGGGGCCCCTCGTCGCTGGATATAGAGGCGGACTGCTACGCCCCGTAATCGCGGGGATGGACGCTCAAAAACAAAGACGATGGGCGGCGCAGCCGCCCATCGTCTTTGTTTTTGAGCCAGGGATTCCACGCCTCCCGAGTGTGCGCCAAAAGTACTATGCAGTATCGAAGGGGTGTTTCGAGCGAAAAGTATTAGGACCAGGGCCTGTTTGGAGGAAATGCAATTTCACGCACGAAAATGGGCCGGATTCCGCTATTTTGGGAGGTATTAGCCAGGCTAGCCCATTTTGGCCCCCTTTCTAATGGATAAGAAATGACCCTAATGGGTACCGGGTATCCTATAGCCTATATTACCGGGTTACGCTAGACTTAAGTACAACAGGTCGGTTTGCAAAGCAGTCCAGCGGAACAGCCACACAAAGAACCTGGAAAGGCACAATCGGCCCGGCATAAACTTGTAATCCTAAGAGGCAACAAAATGAAAAGGAACAACCGCTACAGCTATCCTACGGGCAATATACTTTCCGTTCGTTTTCGCTCCTTGCTCCTGGTCGTCCCCGCGCTGATGGCCTTCGCCGTGGCCGGCTCGTCGGGGTCCGCGATGGCCCGGGGTGGCACTCCTGGCACCATAACCATTACGGCTGATAGCGTGAGTAACGCGCCCGGGACGATGGTGTCGTTCACAATTGCCCTGCACAATGGCAGCCAGGCGGGTTGGGTCACTGTCGATAACCATCTACCCCCGCACACGACTTTGGTTTCCGCACCCGGGTGTGACACGAGCGGCAGCAGGACGGTGTCATGCTCCTTCCCCATGTTCGCCGGCGATGATGCCTCGGCCACCGTGACAGTTCTGGTTGATGCCGATGCCAACTGCCATGCGAACCTGAGAAACACAGCCCGCGTAAGCGGTTGGCGATCCGCGGATGCCGACATAAC
>JBJMMB010000064.1:0-15620 GCA_045805005.1 Chloroflexia bacterium | reverse complement strand
GGCGTAACCGTGGGGGTCCCCGAAAGCGTCGGCGTAAATGTATTTGTTGGCGTGCGGGTGTGAGTAGGCGTGTTCGTAGGGGTGTCGGTGCAGGTCGGTATGTGGGTGAAGGTGGGCAAGCCGGTGATGGTGGGCGTGGGCGTGTGGGTGGCGGTGGGCGGGGTGCCGGTGGCCGTGTAAGTGGGTGTCGGTGTGTAGCTTCGGGTGGGGGTGGGCGTTGGAGTGCCGGCAGGGCAGGTGTTGAGATAGACGGTCACGTTGTCCGAGTTTATGTTGGCCACGACCAGGTCGGGGGCCGCGTCGCGGTTGATGTCAGCGGCGGCAACGGCTCGGGGCAGGCTGCCCGCCTCAAAATCAAAGTGTGTGCCGAAAGCGCCCGAGCCGTTGCCGAGGAGGATGGAGAGGCTGCCCGCGCTCTCGTTGGCGGAGGCGATGTCCAGGTTGCCGTCCGAGTTGAAGTCCCCGGCGGCCAGCGCGTGCGGGTTCTGCGCCGCAGGGAATGGCGTGGCCGGGCCGAACCCGCCCCCGCTGGTGCCCATCAGCACCGAAATCAGGGCTTCCCCGAAATCCGCCACTGCCAGGTCATCGTTCCCGTCGCGGTTGAAGTCGGCGGCGATCACCGAGATCGGAATCCTCCCCGCCGGGTAGTTGGTCGTCTCTCCGAACACGCCCGACGGCGAGCCAAACAGCACCGACACCGTATTGGAGCCGATATTCGCCACCGCCAGGTCAAGGTTGCTGTCGTGGTTGAAATCGTCAACCGCCACCGAGAAGGGGCTATTCCCGACTGCATAAGCAGCCGTCGCCCATCAGCACCGATACCGTGCTGGCGAAGCCGTTGGCCGCGGCGAGGTCCAGCTTCCCATCTCGGTTGAAGTCCCCCACCGCCACGTACCTGGGCGAGCTGCCTGCAGCGAACATCGTGGGAGCCCCGAAGCTCCCCAACCCATTGCCCAGCAGCACCGACACGTTGTCCGCACCGTTGTTTGCCGTGACCAGGTCCAGGTTGCCGTCGCGGTTGAAGTCGCCCACCGACACCGAGCGCGAGTTGGGTCCTGCCGCAAAATCGATAAGCACCCCGAACCCGCCGGAGCCGTCGTCCAACAACACCGAGACCGTGTTCCCGAGGTCGTTCGCGGTGGCGATGTCGAGCTTCCCGTCGTGGTTGAAGTCGGCGGTTACCACGCCGTGCGGCCCATCCCCGGCCGGGAAATTGCCGCCGGTAAAGCTAGGCACAGCGCATGCCATCGGCGCTCGCCCTCCCGCCCTCGGCGATGTAGCAGAGCTGACGAACCCACCGGTCCCCAAAATCCCTCCCGGTGCGCCCGCCGACACCCCATCCTGCGACAAGCCCAACCCGGCCAGCGCAGCCAGCCCCACAAACCACAAGTTGACGCCAAATGGCCCCGCCACCCGCCGCCATCCCCTGGCCGAGTTCCTCTTCGCTAACATGGCCTTCCCTCCAGATGCTGACTAAGTTTCGCCCAAACGGCGAATATAAGCTGCTCTGCAAACAGACGAGGTGTGGCGACTACAACCGGTAAGAGGAAACGGGCCTCATCATAGGACGAGACACCATGCGTCAAGAAGAAGAGCGGCGGCGGCTAACTACACGGCCCGGGTTGCCGGTTGCTGGCTGTATTCTTTTTGTTATCACACAGTATAGCCTCAATACACCAGTTCCGCAACTCTAACAATCAGGCAAAATCGCAAAAGCCGGCACCGCGTGCCTCAGGCACGCGGTGCCGGCTTTTGCACCAAATATAAGCCCCCCCTTCCCTGGCAGGGATGGGGGTTGGGGTAAGGGTAGTATCTCTACCACCTAAACAAAGGGGTGCAGGGGACTCCCTGCCGGGGGGTTGGGGTTGTCCCCCAATTATTCCCCAATATTACCAAAAACCTGGGTGTCTGCCACCCGCGCTAGCGGCACCCCCTAGCCCAGCGGAGCCTCCTCTACCCTGTGCGCCTCTATTGCCAGCTCGATCTTAACAGTGTCCCCAACCAGGAATCCACCGCTCTCCAGCGCCATGTTCCAGGTCAGCCCAAAGTCCTTCCGGTTGATCTGCGTCTTCGCGTCGATCCCCAGCGTCTCCTTCTTGAACGGGTTCATCGCCCGGCCCGTGACCTCCGTGTCCAGCACCACCTCCCGCGTCACTCCGCGGATCGCCAGGTCGCCGTAAACCCGCACGTGCCCCTCGCCCACCGGCTCCACTCTCGTGCTCTTGAAAGTAATCAGCGGGTGCTCCTCAATGTGCAGAAAGTCAGCCGACTTCAGGTGGGTGTCCCGGTAATCTACGCCCGAATACAGGCTCTCCGTATCGATCTCCGCCTCAACCGAGGAGCGGGAGACGTCCTGCTCGTCGAGCACGATCGTGCCTCGTACGCTCTTGAAGTGCCCTTTCACAGTCGTGAACATCATGTGCTTGCCCGAAAACTCCACCAGCGTGTGCGCCGGGTCAAGCGTCCAGGTGCTGGTTGTCGCCAGCTGCTGTATCTGTACTCCGGTGTCGATATTATTCTGCGTTGTCATTTCATTGCCTCCGTTGAATGCTATAAGTATATTACCAAACTGTCCTACGCTGCATCATACACCCATGAACTATAACGGCAAAAAAAGGCGGCCACCAGTGCTACCTGCGATCGTCGCTCATCCGCGCCAGCAGGCCCAGCAACTGCTCCCGCTCGCTCTCCGACAGCCTCTTGAGCATCCCCTGCCTGGCCTCCTGCACCGCTCTCCACCCGGCCTCGTATCGACGCCGGCCCTCCTCGGTAATCTCCGCGCGCACGCTTCGCCGGTCCTCCGGGTCGGCCAGCCGCCTCACAAGGCCATCCGCCTCCAGCCGGTCCATCAATTGGGTGATATTCGACTTAACGCAGTGCAACTCGCGACTAAGGTTCCCAAGCGGCAGCGGCTCTCGCTTCGCCGCCAGCACGTGCAGCACGCCCATCTTCGCCACCGACAGCCCATGCGGCCGCGCGGCCTCCTCCATCGCCTGCTCAATGCTCTGGCCGGCGTGCACCACGCCCTCTAACACCGCGTCAGTCGCTTGGTTCAGAGGAGCCGTCGTTTCGTTCATGCCTGTATTATATCCCTCTGTACCGATCTTGTCAATACCCTCACGGGATTTCCGGAAATCCCAAATTCACGCGTGAACATCCTCAAAAACGGGAAAAACCGGAAATCCCCTTCTTACTTGACCCAGCCCCTTTTCTTCAGGAACTCCTTGCCCACCAACCCGAGTTGAATGCGCTCCCCCTCCGGCAGCCAGGGGTGCCACTCCAGCCGACCCCGCTCAAACCACTGGTACTCGCTGCCATCGTCCTGGATGCTCTGGCTTAGCGGGTAGCCTAGCGTCTCCAGCCCGCCGTTGGCCCGCCAGAACCGCAGGAACGGCCCGCTCGCCGAATGCTGCGTGGGTCCGAAGTAGACATTGTCGTCCTCGCTCGGGAAGAAGCGCACCGTCTGGAAGAACTTCCCCTTCGTCAACTCGCTCCCCAGCAGGCCCCAGGTGATTTTCCCTCCATGGTACTCCAACCGCACGCGCTCAAAATACTGCACCGTGACCCCGTTCTCCACGAACTCCTCGGTCAGCGGGTAGCCCAGCAGTGCCAGGCCGCCATTGTTCAACCAATAGTCGCGGAACCCATGCGCGATGTTATGCCCTGTCTCAGGGAAGTAGTCCGAGAAGGCTCGGTCCATGGGCTGCGCGCGGTCCGAGGGCAGCCACCCCGGCGGGCGCGCTACCTCTGTCGCCGTAGGTCGGGACGTGGGCCGCGCGGTCGCGGTGGGCTGCTTCGTGGCGGTGGGCGGCGCAGGCGTCGGCTTTGGTGGTGGGGGCGGCGTGGGCTCCGTCTGCGCCACCGCCGGTGGGGCCTGCGTGGGCAGTTTCACCACCCCCGCGGGCATCTTATATCCCCACAGGTTCGCCCCGGTCGCGAGCAGCACCTGCCCGCTCCACGGCTCCATAGCTACAAGCAGCCGACCTCGCGCGGCCTCTGATGGCCCGAAGCTCTGCCACGACCTCCCGCCATCCGTAGACCGGAAGGCACCCTCATCGGTCGCCAACACCAGCGCCCCCTCGCTGCTGGCCGCCAGGCTCTGTATGCCCAGTGGCATGGGCGTCGCGGGCGGCAGCCCCGATATGGACGTCAGGCTCGGCGCCCCCGTCCGGCGGGGCATCGTGGCCCTGTGCCAGCTCTCCCCCGTGTCCGTCGATGCGAACAGCCCGTCTGACGAGGTAGCGGCGAACAATGCGTCCCCACTCCAGGCCAGCCCGGTCACCTCCCCGCGGTTGTTAGGTATCACGTTCAGTCCCAGCGAGGCCGTTCGCCAGCTCAAACCCCCGTCCGTCGATTTGTAAACGTAGACGGGTGGGTGGTCGCGGGCGGTGTGCCGCAGCCCCAGGAAGATCCGCTC
Organism: Chloroflexia bacterium; assembly: GCA_045805005.1. GTDB lineage: Bacteria > Chloroflexota > Chloroflexia > QHBQ01 > JADMIH01 > JADMIH01. The sequence continues at coordinate 11,203 of JBJMMB010000064.1, read as the reverse complement.
CGGGTGGAGCGTATCGGCGGCCAGCGCCGTGGCCCACGCGCCTCCCGGCAGGCCCTTCGCAGCACCTTGCCACGTCCCGCCTCCATCCGTGGATCGATACAGTCCCCCCAGGCCGTCCATGCCGGCGTAAAGCACGGCGCTATTGTTAGGGTACGTGGCCACCCAGCGTACGTTGGCATTCGACGGAGCGACTCCCTGGGTCGGCACGTCCTTCCACGTGGCGCAGCCATCGCCGCTCTGCCGCAACCCCGATGGACCGGTGGAGTAGAGGGTCAACGTGCCCGTCACCCAGGGCGGCGGGGCCACCAGCCTCATACCCCGCGCTTCCCGGTTGCACACGCTCCAATTTGCTCCCTTGTCCGTGCTGTGTGATATGCCCTCCGTGCCCAGCGCATACACCACCGACGGCTTAGCCGGGTCCACCGCCAGACTATACGCGCTCGCGGGGAGCGCGCCCATGCGCGCCCACCCGTCGCCCGCCGCGCCCGATTGCGCCCGCGCGAGCCCCACCCCCACCCATAGGGTGAGGGCCAGGCATAATATCAGTAGCGCGAATCCTCTTGTGCTGACTGTCATGCTTGCCGGTTCTCTTTCTACACCTCTTCTCGATATGGCCACACGCCCTGCAACCTGATCCGTTCGTCCTCCAGCATGCCTATTATCGCTTTACCGCCCGGACCGCGCAAGTCGGGCGCTATATCGGCCAAGGGCCTGAGCACGAACGCCCGCTCCCACATCCTTGGGTGAGGCACCGTCAGCGTTCCGGTCTCTATCCGCCGGTCGCCGTACAATAGTATATCAATATCGAGCGGCCTCTGCCCCCACCTCACCCCCGGCACCCGACCCTCCACCTTTTCAATCTCCTTACACAACCCGAGCAATTCCTCCGGCTCCAGCTCGGTCGCCACCTCTACCACCATATTCAGGTAATTCGGCTGATCGACCGGCCCCCACGGCTCGCTCTCATAAACCGGCGATTCCCTCACCACCCTCGTCCCCGCCAACCGCCCCACAGCCTCAACCCCCGCCCGCAGGTGCCCCCATCTATCCCTCATATTCGACCCAAGCCCAAGATACACTCTAACCATCTCACCCTTCCCTCAAGTCCCCCAGCCTAGACCAACCCGACGCCCTCTGTCGGAAGCCGGGCGGCCTACTAATTCAATAAGTCCTTGGTGTCCTTGGCGTCTTGGTGGTTCCGTCTCTCCCAAGCTGTCCAACCACCCAAGCCAGGAAGCGCGTGCCCCCACTTCGCTCATGCCCGCCCATTCATTCCCCTAAGACTCTGCGCTCTGCTCGGAAGATAGGGGTGCAGGGGTCTCCCTGCCGGGGGATTGGGGGTGTCCCCCAACACTCTCCTTATTTACATCCACGGGTGGTGTGCCCCGCTCATACTTACTCTGTGATGAATTTCTCATCTCCTAACAATAGCGTCCGCGATTGCCGCCACCTGCACGGCGTGGCCGACGTCGTGCACCCGCACGATGTCCGCGCCATTGGCTATGCTCACTGCCAATGTTGCCCCGGTGCCGATCACCCGCTCGCCTGGCGGGGGCACTTCGCCGCCGGCGCGCGCTGCCACTACCCGCCCGATGAAGCCTTTGCGCGAGGTGCCCACCAGGATCGGGCAGCCGAGCGACTTTAGCTCCCGCATGCGGCGCAGCAACTCCAGATTGTGCTCGACCGTCTTGCCGAATCCAATACCGGGGTCCACCCAGATGCGCTTCTTGTCCACCCCCGCGGCTATGGCCCTCTCGATACCCTCTCTCAAATAAAGTATCACCTCGCCCAGCAGGTCGTCGTAGTGTGGGTTCTGCTGCATCGTGCGCGGGGTGCCCTGGATGTGCATCAGCACCAGCCCCGCGCCGTGCCGGGCCGCTACCTCGGCCAACGCCGGCTCGTCCCTCAGGCCGGTAATGTCATTCACGATGTGCGCCCCCGCGCCCAGGGCCGCTTCCGCCACCGCCGCCCGGCTCGTATCCACCGAGATGGGCAGCGGCACGCCTCCCTCGCCTGCCAGCCTCTCGATCACCGGCACCACCCGCCTCATCTCCTCCTCTACCGGCACCGGCTCCGACCCCGGCCGCGTGCTCTGGCCCCCCACGTCCAGGATATCGGCCCCCTCGGCCCACATCCTGCGCGCCTGCGCCAGGGCCGCCTCCACGTCGTCGCGCAGTGCATCGCCCGAAAACGAATCGGGCGTCACGTTGAGTATCCCCATCACCAGCGTGCGCTCCCCCAACGGCAGCGTGTAGGGCCCGGCCTGGAACGGCTTCACAGGCTTGTCGAACTCCGCCAGCAGGTCCCCTATCTGCTTCCCCACCTCCGGCAGCCCAAACCCCTGCTGGAGCAGCTTGCCCTCCAGGTCCTCGTACTGCTCTCGCGTGCCCAGCAACAGCGCGCCCGTGCGCTCTCGCTCCAGCGTCACGCAATCCCGGTGCACGGCGCAATCCCCACCCCTGGCCAGCATCTCCTGCTTCAACAGGTTGGCCGCCACGCAGCTTAGCCCCTCCAGCCTCACCGGCAGGATGGCCGACTTGCGCCCCATTATTTCCTTCCCAGGCCCCTGCGCCCCCACCCGCTCCAACTCCTCCGCAAGTAGTACCGGCTCGCTCCCCACCACGCGGGCATTGACCCTCACCCTATCTTGTTCTGCCATAGCACAACCCTAACCCTATTGCGTATCGCGTATTTCGTGTCTCCGTAGGGGCATGAGCGAAGCGGGGGGCCATGCCTCGCCCTGCTAGCCCAGCAACTCACAACCTGTAATTCGCAATTCGCAATTCGTAATTGGTATGACCAATTACGAATTGCGAATGAAATCCAAAAACTCCGCCCTGGTCGGCGGGTTGGTCTTGAATATCCCCCGCATCGCTGAGGTCACCATCGTGCTGCCCGGCTTCTTCACGCCTCTGGCTATCATGCACAGGTGCTGCGCCTCAATCACCACCCCCACGCCCCTCGGATTCAACCCCTCCACCAGCGTATCGGCAATTTGGCTGGTCAGCCGCTCTTGCAACTGCGGCCGCCTGGCGAAACCCTCCACCACCCGCGCTATCTTCGACAGCCCCACAATCCGCCCCGCCGGAATGTACCCCACATGCGCCTTCCCCGAGAACGGCAGCAGGTGGTGCTCGCACATACTGTTGAACGGTATGTCCCGCAGGATCACCATCTCCCGGTGCTCCTCCTTAAACCCCACCGACAGGTAGGATATCGGGTCCACGCTCAGCCCCGCGAACAGCTCCTCATACATATCCGCTATCCGCCTTGGCGTCCCCTGCAGCCCCTCCCGCTCGGGGTCCTCCCCGATCGCTACGAGGATCTGCCTCACCGCCTCTATTATCTTCTCTCTGTCCAAGCTTCCTCTCCGATAGTGATGGGCGCTCCGTTTCGGTGCTAAGCGCTGAGGGCTGTTTACGGTCTGCGCGTGCCGAAAACGCAAACCAGGTTGTCGTCCGGCTTCGCAGGCTCGAACGTGAAACCGCTTGTGAGGCGGATATCGGTAAAGCCCGCATCCGCGTACAGGTCTACCGCCTCCTCCCGGCTGTACCAGCGCGTGGCGGGTGATTGCTTATGGTCCTCTGTGTATACCACCTCACCGCCCTTAACCACTTCGTAATGGTCCTCGGTGTGCTCCAGGTGCGCGTCGAGGTCGTAGGTCGAGCGGGTGTGGTGGCGCACTATGTCTCCATAATCGGGGCGCTCCTTCTCCCTGAGCAGCCTCCACTCTTCGGCGTCTACCCCCTCGGTGGCCTCCCCCTCGTAAAACCTCATGAAGGGCATGACGAGCGTGCCACCCGGCAGCAATTGCTCATAGAACCGGCGCATGGCGGCCCTCGCGTCATCAAGATCCGTGAGCAGCTGGAATGAGCTGGAGGGAACGATAATGGTCGCGTACTTTCGCGGCAGATCGAGCGACTGCATCCGCTGCTCATAAAGACTAGGTCGCAGCCCCATCTTCTCTGCTTTCTCACGGCAAAGGTCTAACATCTCGGGTGAGTTGTCCACCCCGTCGATGCCGATGCCCTGCGACATGAAGTCGAGCAAGATACGCCCCGTGCCGCACCCCACATCGAGCACCGGTTGGCCGTATCGCTCTACGACCTCCCTGTAGAAGAAGCGGTCGTCCCACCGCGAGGTATCCCCGCGAAACAGGTCCCAGGTCGTCGCTTGCAGGCCGCCGTACTCGTAATTCCGACTCGTCATCACTTGCTCCTTGAAGGCCTCGGCATGGTCCGGGCACACCCTATTCTACATGGTATCACTCAGATTTGAAATGCGCCTGCCAGGTGCGAATTCTCCGTGTCTGCACGTAGCCGCTCAAGGGTGATGCCGGTGGCTGCTACCTCTCCTCCATAGAAATGCCCACTCTCCACGGGGACGGGGAGAGTGGGCGGGGAGGTGCGCGGCATCTCCCTTACCATGAGGTGTGGCGAAACCTCGGTATAAGAAGCGGTGCAAGGCCCGCCGTGCAGGGGGTGGGGACGTCCCCGAGCGCTCTCTAGCCTACATCCACGCTTTGCTTTCGTCGTACTCCAGCTCGCACGGTATGAAGGCGCTGCAATTAGCCTTCGCCCAGGCGACGCCCTCCGGCTGCTCCTCATAAGGGAAGTTGGGCAGTGTGCTCGAAACTACCTCGCGATACTCCAGCGGCCCGCAGATACCCGTGATCTCCTTGCTTTGGAACCGCACGGCGTAGGTCTCCCCGAGGGGCGCGAAGATGCGAAACTGGTATGTGGTGTCGCTCGTATTGCCGTCCACGTCACTTCTCCTTTCACCGGCGCGGCGAGCCGGGCTAGCGCCGGGCTCCTCCCCGCATCGCCTGCTGCATCATCCGCAATGGTAGCAGGGGCCGGTGAATTCTCAGGTAGACAATCGGTGAACGGCAGTGACAATCAGGGGCTTCCCCTACTCCCCGGTGCGCTCCTCTCGTGAGAGACTCGAAGTCCCCAGCAAGCGCGGCAGGGCGAAGATCAGCCCACAGATAACCAGCGCCACCACCGTGAACAGCGCCCCAAACCTCAGCGACGGAGGGCTGTAATCGAGCACCACGCGGTGCTTCCCCGGCGGCACCACCACGGCCTGCGCCAAGTAGTTCGCGGGGTAAATCTCCGCGACTGCGTTATCTATGCTCGCCCGCCAGCCGCCCTCGATCCCCTCGTTGACCACCAGCGCCGCCGGCTTCGACTCCTGCACCTCCACGTCTGCCGTGACGAGCCCCGCCTCGCGCACCACCTTTCTTACAACGCCCTTGCCGGCAGGCGGGGCTGCCTGGCCCTTGGCAGTCTCCACGATCGCCATCTGCCCAACGTCCTCGTACTTGAGCTTCCGCATCCGCGCCCGGCACGCATCCTCGTCGTGCACCACCAGCACCCGCTGCGGAAAATACGAGTATGGCGCGGTGTAAATGTTCTCCCAAATCGAGTGGCCCTGGCTCCCCTGCCACCTCAGAGCGTAGGGCCGCCCTCTCGGCCCCTTCGCCTGCCCTCGGTTCGGGTCGAGGCCCGGCTCCGCCGCGAAGTACTTTACCCCCACCTGCGCCAGCATCGCCGCGTTCGGCCTCGACACCAGCCCGAAAGACTGCCATACAGGGTTCTTGGCGGTCATCATGCTCGCGTCCGTGATGAACATGGTGAAACGGTGGTTCACCGCGTCGTCCAATGTGCGGAAGTCGTGGATGTTGTACACCAGCGCCGTGCTCGGGAAGATGTCGGCCCCCTGGGCGATCACCGGTTCGTCGGGAGGCAGCGCGGCCAGTTGGTCGGTAAGCTCCGTCCGCGGGTAGTAGTCCGTGAGCGGGACCGCCGTGTTGTAGCTGATCCCGAAACCCCACAGGTCCGCCAGGAGCAGCATCGCCACCGTTGCCCACCACACCCCACGCATCGGCCTCCCTATCCGCGAGGCCACCAACAACAGCGACCCAACCATGCACACGAGAAATATCGCCCACAGCGTCCAGCCCAGCAAGTATTCCCTTCGGTCCCCCGTCGAGTAGCTGTTCCGCCACACAAGCACGATGGCGCTGATCACGCCCGCCGCCAGTACCAGCACCGGGGCCATGGTGACCACCCGCCGCTCGCGCGCCACCATCCCTCCCTCGACTCGGCTATCCTCGGGCAGCCCGACCACCCACCTCTGGCTCTCCCAGGATCCTAGCCGGTCGATGACGGCCTGTAGACCCATCGTCCCCAGCACAATCACCGCGAACGAGGCTATGGCCTGCCAGCGGACGCTGTTGCTGATGTTGACCAGGGGCAGCCCGTGCACCGCCCCAAACCCCGGTAGGTCATACGCAAATCCGATAGACAGCAGGGCGAGGCCGGTCCAGAATACCACCCGCCAGTTCCGCCCGAACCAGGCCAACGGGGCCGCCACCAACATGAGCAGGCCCGCGTAGGTCGTCTGCTCCGTGTAATTCAGCAGGCCCCGGTAGTTGTGGTGTACGGGGTTCCCCTTGAAGTTGGGCACCAGCCACCCTTGCAGATACGCCAGCGGGATCTCCAGGTGCCCCGTCCCTCCATAGCTGCGGGTCCACCACTGCCCGCTCTTTGGCAGCAGTATCGCGAAGGGCAGCAACTGCACCGCCGCCACCCCCGCCCCCAGCAGCACCGACCCCCCGAAGAGGAGCAGCCCGCCCGCTCTCCGCGCCACGCTCTTGCCCAACTCCCCGGCCAGCGCGATGGCCACGAATGCGTATAGCGATACCACCGCCAGCAGGTTGAACGAGGTCTCCGGGTGCCCCCCAAGAAATTGCACGCCCACCGCGAGCGCCACCGCCGCTATCCACGGCGAAAGCAGCCGCCCCGCGCCAAGCCATCGCTCCAGCGCCCACAGCGCCCATGGCAGACAGACGAACACGCTCGCCACCGGGGCCTGCGCCCACACCACCACGGGGCCGCTGAACATGAAGGCAGCCGCCCCCAACGCCGCGGCTGGCAGCGACAGGCGGATGGCTCTCGCCCACAGCCCGAACCCTACGCCCCCGAGCATCAATTTCAGCGCCGCCGCCAGCGCCAATCCAGGCACCGGTGGCAGCAGGAACGCGGGCCAGTTCGCCGGGAAGAGGAGCCCCGATTGCAGGTTGCCGAACAACGGCATCCCCAGGAAGGCCCGCGGCGTGTACACCGGCAGGTGCCCCTCCCCAATCAACCGCCGCGCCTCCGCCCACCAGGGGATGTACGCCGTCACCACATCCCCCAGCACTACGTTGTGCGCCTGGAACCCTTTGGGCACCAAAGTCTGCCAAGGCTGATAGCCGTACAGTATGTCGGTGGGGGCCAGCGCCAGCCCATTCGCCAGCGCGTGCCCGAAGAAGAGCAACGCCAGCGCACCGCACCACACCCACAGGCTCAGTGCCGGGCGCGAGGTAGCCCAGACCGTGGCCCTGGATAGCGCCGTCGCGATAGCTGCCGGCGCCCTCTCCGCCCGTGGCTTAGCCTCCATTTTCACCCTGACAATTCTAGTAAGTGCTGCCCTGCGAAGTAGCGGTGCCTTATGATGATTAATTTGTGAGGGTTCATCACTTTCCTCGCGGGGCAGATCTCAAACAAAATAAGGCTCCCGGCAGAAAGCCAGCAGCCCCTCCTCGTCGGCGGCCGAAAACGTCAGCGTGTGCTCGGTCATCCCCGCCCCCCGCGCCTCCCCCACGACAGCTATGGGCGACGCCGTGCCTGCCAGGGCCGGGTGACCAAGCACGCCCGGCAGGGCCACTAGCCCGTCAGCCTGCTCCACGAGGCCGCGCAGTGCCGGGTCCGACCGGTTCAGGTAGTGCACAGCCACCCCTCCCTCGTCCCTCTGTTCCGCTGCTGGCCCATCCGACAACAGCGCCAGGGCCACAAGCGCGTGCTCCTTGAGCCGCGCCGCCACCTCTCTCGCGGCCTCCTCCTCTCCCATGGACGCCAGTACGAGCACCCTATTCGGCGCGGCCTCAGCTGTGATGCCATAGAGCCCCATCGCGCTCGCCAACTGCCCCGCGGCACGGGCGTACTCGCTCCCCGCGAACTGTGGCTCAAACGCCCGCCCCAGCAGCGGTACAATCTCCGCGTCCGAGCGCACCCTGCGCGCCTGGATGGTCCTGCGCTCCTCCATAAACCGCGGCAGCAAGGAATTGAAGCGGTCGATCGCTGCCAGGTGCGCCACGCTGATCCTCGGCAGCGCCTCTACGTTCGCCGTGTTGGTATCGGGCCGCCCGCCCAGCCTGTATTCCGCAGGGTCGAAAGCCTCCCCCGCGGAGAGGAGCGCCCGCTTGTAGAGTAGCAGCAGCGCTGCCGACAGAATCCGCTCCATATTGCCGCTCTCGTAGTTCTTCAAAACCGTGGCAAGGGAATTGCTCTCCCACAGGACATAGCGGCGATGCGCCCCGGCTCGAGATCCGGTGGCCCCTCCAATATGCCGGACAACCGCGCCGGGCGCATACGCTACCTTATATCCCAGCGCCCACAGCCTCCACCCCAAATCGACGTCCTCAAAGTAAGCGAAGAAGTGCGGGTCGAAGCCCCCAACGTCCAGGAAGGTCCGCCTCTGTATCAGCATGGCCCCGCCGGAGGCAAACAGCAGCGGCGTGCCGAGCCCCGGCGTCTCCAATGACCCCGGCCAGCCCCACACCGATCGCGGCCTTCCCACCCCGAACAGGTTGGCCGACGCCCCCGAGAACTCCACCTCCCGCCCGTCCTGCGAGCGTATGTGCGCCGCCGCGCAGACCGTGCCTTCCCCGCCCGCCTCCAGCCCCGCGAACAAGCCCTCCAGCCAGCCCGGCTCGGCCACCGCGTCGTCGTTTATGAAAGCCACGTACTCCCCCGAAGCCTCCGACGCCCCTCGGTTGCAAGCCCCCACGAACCCCGTATTAGACCCCAGCTTTATGTGCCGCACCTTCGGATACCGGCTGCGCAGCATCTCGGCCGTGCGCTCCTTTGACCCGTTGTCCGCCACCACGATCTCTACCTTATCCGCTGGGTAGTCCAGCTTCCGCAGCGACGCCACGCACTCGGCCAGCAACACCGGGTTGTCCAACGTGGGAACTACGACAGATACCGTTTCGCTCACGACCCCACCCCATTAAACTCCAGGCTCATCACCAACTCGCCCCCCGCTGGTAAACCGTCCTCATACCGCTGCGCCCGTGGCCCCCCGCCCCCGCCCGGCGTGGCCCACACCGACACCGCGTCGCCCGGCACCCCGTCCGGGCTCTCTGCCATTAAATAGAACCACCTGCCTGCCGAGTCCTCTACCGGCGGGAAGCGAAACGCCAGCATGGTGTCCTCCGACAGCCCATGCACCGGCACCTCCGATGTATGGATGTCCGCCTCTGCCGCCGGGTTCGAGCGGAGGTGCAATACCAGCTGGCAGGTGTTACGCCGCCCAAAGGTCGCCACCGCCAACCCGATGCCCGACAACCCATCATGCGGGCAGAAGAAGCGCTGCCCGTGGCTGTGCCCCGCTATCAACTCCGGCGGCAGGAAACGCCGCTGCCCGCTCACCAGGCTCGGCCTGCTCCGCGTTCCCTCCAGCGGCACCAGCGCCTTCACCAGCGCCGCCGACCTCGCAGCCAACTGCGCGGGCAGTCCCCTCCTGCGCCCCGCCTCCTTCACCAATCCCACAGGCAGTTTGTGCCCGTTAGCCGCCCCCAGCACGTATGCCCCCGGAGCCCCGACGAGCTTCTTCTTCCCTTCCTTATTGCCTGCCGTGCGCTTGCCTCGCCCGCTGCGGATATATGGCTGGCGCACAAACTCGTCCAACCTCCCTATTGTCCGGTCCCACGAAAAAAGCTCCCTCGCCAACCGCTGCGCGTTCTCCCCTCGCCTGCGGGCCTCATCCGGATCGGCCAAGACCCCGGCAACCACTTTTCTCAGCGCCGCTTCATCGTCGTGCTCGACCACCCAGCCCGCTTCCCAATCGCGAATATACCCCGCCACCTCGCTGAAAGCCGCGTGAATCACCGGCAGCCCACACCAGAGGTAGTGCACCGTGCGGCTGGGGAAGGCCAGCTCCCGTTCCGCGTTCGGCTGCATCACGTCCACCGCCACGTGGGCATGTATGTAACGCTCCACCAACTCATCGTGCGGGAGCAGGCCCGACATCCTCACCCTCGGCATGGCCGCCAGCTTATCGACGAGTGGACCGAAGCCACCCGTGCCAACCGCGTGGAACGGGTGCTTCCCCCCGATCACCTCCAGCATTCCCCGCCCCTCGTCCTCAAGCGCCGACGCCACGGCCAGCAGCGCGGGGGCCGGGTTCTGCCACGGCAGGAATATCCCCCCGTACACGAACCGCACCTCGGCCTCTCCCCAGTCTCCGGGCCACTCGTGCCCTGGCTGGCTCGGGCTGAGTGAGTAAGGTATCACCGCCAGCGCCCGCTGCAACTCCTCCACTTCCACCCCCGCCTGCGCCAGCCACCCGGTGAAATAATACCGCTGCCGCTCGCTGATGCATGTGAAGAAGTCCGCGCGGGCGATCCCCGCCAGTTTCTCCTCAACGTTAGACTCGACGTCCCGGTACTGTTGGTAGGCCCGCTCAAGCAGGTGGGGGCCAGCCAGGTCGAGGGCCACCGGCAGGTTCACCCGCTTCAGCCATGTCAGGTTCGGCCAGCCGCACGACACCACCACATCGGGGTGCAGGGTGTCCACCAGCGTTTGCAGGTTCTCAGGCGTCCACGCCCCCCGCACGTACTCCTCCGGCACCATCTTCTCCCGGCCCCCCAACGCGGCGGCAGGCATCGTGAAGCGCACATGGTGCCCCCGCCCCTCCAATCCCTTGCCCAGCGCCCACGCCCTGATCCCCGAGCCGCTCGCCGGTATCTCCCCCACCGGCAGCACGTCAGGGCTGATCACCAGCACCTGTTTCGGCCTACCGCTCCACTCGCTCTCGATCCCGAACTCATGCAGCGCCGCGAAGTGCGCCGCCGCGTACGGCGCGTCCACCTCGTGGTTCAGCAGGTGTACCCGCCCAGGTTGCCCGAACAGCTCGAAAAGCTCCCCGTCGGTGCGCCGCCTGCGCGCCTGTATCCACTCGCGCTTCTCCCTGTACTTCTTCAGGTTCGCCCTGAACTCGTCCACCGCCAGCAGCGACGCCACCGCCAGCCTGTGTACGTTGTCGGTTGGCGCCGGGTCCTCCCTGGGCGCGGCCATCTCGTACTCGCCCAGGTCCACCCCGCTCAGCTCCATGAAGCGCACCGCCCGCTGCCCCAGCAGCAGCAGCGCCGCGG
>JBJMMB010000063.1:0-19924 GCA_045805005.1 Chloroflexia bacterium | reverse complement strand
GGTGCGCGAGGCCGCGCTGGTGGGCACCTCCCACCTGAAGATGATGCTGGAGGGCGGCCCCGCGGGGGACCTGGAAGCCATCGCATTCCACATGGGCGACATGGTAGAAAAGGTAGAGAGGCGCCGAGTGGACATCCTCTTCTACGTCGAGCGCCGGGAGTGGCGGGACAGCACCCATATTCAGTTGCGCATCCGCGACGTGCGGCTGGCGGGGCAGTGAGCGCGCCGGGCGCAGGCCTTTCGGGCTAAGAGTGCCCAATTGATGTGCCGCTTAGACCCCACATGACGCGGGCCGTAAGCGTTCGGATAAAAGGTCGAAAAGACGTAGGGCCCCGTTGCCTGGTCCGTTTCCCGACTACCCAAAATCTGTAGGGGCAGGCCCCTACCCCAGAGGGAACCCCATGCTGCCTGCCCTGTTCGGTAACCCCGAGCTTTGGTGGTACGCGAACAGGGCAGGCAACGGGGGCCTGCCCCTACGGCTTCTGTATCGCCTCAATGTGGAATCGTTGGGAGGAAGGTGCTAGGGAAACGACAAAGCCACCCTACCGGCAATTGGGTGGCTTGGCTGCGCTGCCAGGTTTCGAAGCCTATTAGCTTAGAAGAAGGGCGGGGTACCGTGAATGCGTCCTTGGGCGCTCCAGGTCCGCACCCACGGTCCCTGCCTCAAGCATAGGGTATTAGGACCTGTTGGCATACGCCCAATAGAGTGATTTTGGGAGTATTAGGACTTATGTAGACATAATCCCTGGAGGTAGCCTCCCACCCCCTCTTTGAGGGACTTGCTCCTACGGAATCTTACTGCCTATTCGTCTTTTCGGACGACCGCTTGCCTGATACCCCCTGATGCTTTTTGGGTTGCTTTCAATCTGCGCTCGCAGAAGCCAGACCATTGTAAGGCCTGTAATAGCTGCGAACGTAACTACGCCCGAAAACCAGGCTATAGCCCAATAAGCTGCGGATTCCACAGGATAGAACGGAAACGTCAACCACCCGGACGGAAAGAACATTGCGCTAACCGCCCAGGTGACCATTAGCCCCGCGTTCCAGCCGATGGTGCAGCCGAGTACCCACCAACTCCCTCTTTCCAGGTGGGGTCTGAGAGCCAGCCACTGCGCGAAGCCTATGACAACGCCTGGTAGGAGCAAGCCCGCACCTACGAACGCCACTATGTTTACGAGGACATTGACAATCATGGCCGCTACTACTCCCAGGCTTGTGAAGATTACCCATGCTTGCAGTATCCTCATGCCCGTGGAATGTTTCAGCACCAACGCCTGAGCAATTGCCACCAAAGGCGCAACGATGAATGCTAGACCGCACGACCATCGTACTAGCGGCAATACTGCGTTGTCCCCGTTGAAATCGCTCGCGGGCAAACCCAAAACAAGGGCGTCAGGCACTACCAGCCCAAGGGTTGCAACTGAAGCCGTTGCCAGCACCCACGTGAGCCAGAGCTTCCAGTATGAGGAATCCTGCGGAGCGAAGCTAGGCATTCACGCGTAACGCCCCGGACAGCGCGCTCAGGGCGGTGGACTCCAGGTCGCTCTCGGGTGAGGTCTGGGTGGTTGGATCGAAGTCTTGCACGCCAGCGCTTACCGCCGTTTCGGCAATTGCCAGCAGCCAGCCCTTGAACTCCTCGGCCTGCGGTTGGGGCACTTTGCTTGCCAGCAAGGCGGCTATCTGCCCACACATCTGGATCGTGTTGTCCAGTCCGACCGCGCCCTGGGCCGGGCCGTTGTCAGGGGCATCCGTATCCTCAAAGGAGAAGCGGATCCGTGCGAGGCGGCCCTGCTCCTTCATGCGCCCCAGCACGGCCTGGATGAGCGCGTTGCGCGGGTAGCGGCGGGCGCACTGAGCGGGCCCGAGCGTGATGGTGCCTTCTTCGCTCAGGCTGCCGATCACGCCGGTGTCCACGAGGGCCGTCATGACGGTGGCTATCGTGACAGGCGCAGTGGTGAGAAGCTGCCATTCGGCGTCGGTGAGGTCGACCCCGCGGAGCTTCGGTGGCCGTCGCCCGTCCTCTCGTTGAATGGCCCCGTGCGCTTGCTGCCAGGCGGGCACATCAACCGGCTTTATGCGCCAGATGCTGGTGGCGTAGTCGTTCACGCTCCGGTCGGACGAGAAGTAGCCGCAGCGAGCCGTGTTCAGGATCGACATGCGCGTCCAGCGCTCCGTATCGCGGTACGCCTCCTCGGCCTCGTCCTGGCGGTCGATGTAGTCCTGGTAGTCGGCCAAGAGCAGGTACTCGTCCCGGTTCAGCAGCGAATCGACTATGGGTTGGAACAGGTCAGGTTGGGCGGGCGAGAACACTCCTGAGGCTATCTGGTCGAGGGCCAGCTTGAGGGCGGGGTTTCGGGCGTAGTAGGTGCGGGGGTCGTAGCCGGGGCTGCCGCCTTGCGGGTTCCGGAGCGCCTCCACCTCCTCCACCGTGAGGCCGAAGAGGAAGAAGGTTTCGGCGCCGACCCGCTCGAATATGTCGACGTTGGCGCCGTCGAGGGTGCCGATTGTCAGCGCGCCGTTGAGCGCGAACTTCATGTTGCCGGTGCCCGATGCCTCCTTGCCCGCGAGCGAGATTTGCTCGGAGAGGTCGGCGGCCGGATAGATTCGTTCGGCCAGCGTGACGTTGAAGTTGGGCAGGAAGACCACCTTAAGCTTATCGCCCACGTCCGGGTCGTTATTGACCAGGTCGCCCACACTATGCACCAGTTTGATGATCAGCTTGGCCGTGACGTAGCCCGGGGCGGCTTTAGCCCCGAAGCAGACGACGCGCGGCACCGGGGAGAAATGTGGGTCGGTTTTGATGCGATTGTAGAGGGTGATGATATGGAGCACTTTGAGCAACTGGCGCTTGTACTCGTGGAGCCGTTTCGCCATGATGTCGTATAGAGCCTCGGTGGGCACGGTGTCGCCGGTGCGCTCATGGATGATCGAGGCAAGCAGTTCTTTGTTCTGCTGCTTGATGCGCTGCCAGCGCGCCCGGAACTCGGGGTCTTCGGCGTGGGGCTCCAGCTTTTTCAGGTGGTTCAGGTCGGTCAGCCAGCCATCCCCGATGGTGGAGGTGATGAGGCCGGCCAGGTGGGGGTTCGAGAGGCGGACGAAGCGGCGCGGCGTCACTCCGTTCGTCACGTTGGTGAACTTCTCGGGCCAGTATTCGGAGAAGTCCTTGAGGACGAGATCGCGCAGCAGGGTGGAGTGCAGGGGAGCCACGCCATTGACCTTGAAGCTGCCCGCGACCGCCAGGTGCGCCATCCGCACCTGGCGTACCGACCCCTCCTCGATGATAGACATGCGCGTCACCCGCGCGTCGTCGCCGGGGTAGTGCTTGCGTACCTCGTCCAGGAAGCGGGCGTTGATCTCGTAGATAATCTGGAGGTGGCGCGGGAGCACCTGCTCGAAGAGGGAGATGGGCCATTTTTCGAGGGCCTCCGGCAATAAGGTGTGGCAGGTATAAGCAAAGGCCTGGCGCGTGACATCCCAGGCCCGCTCCCAGGGCAGCAGGTACTCGTCCACCAGCAGGCGCATTAGCTCAGCGATGCCGATGGTGGGGTGGGTGTCATTCAACTGGATGACGGTGCGCTCGTGCAACCGCTCCAGGGGCACGTCGTCGGGCAGGCGGCGCAGGATGTCGCGGAGCGAGCAGGCGACAAAGAAGTACTGCTGTTCGAGGCGCAACTGGCGGCCCTGGGGGGTTTCGTCCACGGGGTAGAGCACCTTGGAGAGGGTTTCGGAGGCGACCTTGTCCTGCACGGCGCGGGTGAAGTCGCCCCGGTTGAAGATCTGGAGGTTGAAGGCGTGGGTGGCCTCGGCGCTCCAGAGGCGCAGGCTATTGATGGTGCCGCTCCGGTAGCCGGGCACCAGGTAGTAGTAGGGGACGCCCAATACCGTGTGATCGGGTCGCCAGCGGAAGCGCTGATTGCCCTGCCCATCGGTCCAGCCGGTGACCTGGCCGCCGAAGCCGACCGTGACGGCCAGCTCGGGGTGGGCCAGCTCCCAGGGGTTGCCAAAGAGCTTCCAGTCGTCGGGGTGCTCGACCTGCCAGCCGTCGGCGAAACTCTGGCGGAAGATGCCATACTCGTAATTGATGCCGTAGCCTATCACCGGCAGGCGGAGGGTGGCAGCGGAGTCGAGGTAGCAGGCGGCCAGGCGGCCCAGACCACCGTTGCCCAGGCCCGGCTCGACCTCCACCTCGCGGAGCGCGTCGAGGCTGAGGCCCAGCCCCGCGAGGGCCTGACGGGCGATGTCGGTGAGGCCCGCGGAGAGGAGGTTGTTGTCAAGCTGCCTGCCGAGCAGGTACTCGGCGGAGAGGTAGTAGGCCCACTTGGTCTGGGCGCCGACCTGGGCGCGGCGGGTGTCGAGCGCGGGGGGCAGCAGGTAGCGGCGCACGGTGGCGGCCAGCGCCTGGTAGCAGTCGATGGAGGTGGCCGAGTCGAGGTCCACGCCCCGCACGGAGCGGAGGGTATCGAGGAAGTCGCGTTGGAACTGCGCAACGACTAATTCAGAGGCGATGCTTACCTGCGGGTTCATGGGGCGGCCCTCCTTCGTGGGCGGTAGGGGTCAGGGATCAGGGCCGGAGGTAGACACTGACCCCTGACCCCTAACCCCTAGTAAAAGCAGCCGTGCAGAATATCATACATCCGCAATCCCCACGCTGCAACAATCGTTCCCTTATAATGTGTACAAGATGGGAATCCTGATCCCCGCCGCGCTTGGGCTGCTGGCCCTGGCGATACCTATTATCCTCTTCTACATGCTGCGGTTGCGGCGGGAGGAGCTGGACGTGTCGTCGTCGCTTTTGTGGCGGCGGGCGTTGCAGGACCGCACGGCTAACGCGCCGTGGCAGCGGCTGCGGCGCAACCTCTTACTTCTGCTCCAACTGTTGCTCCTCCTGCTGCTCGTGCTGAGCCTGGCGCGGCCTTTCCTCTACCAGGACGCGGTGGCCGCGGGGAACGTGGTGGTGGTGCTCGACGGCTCGGCCTCGATGCAGACCGCCGACGAGACGGGGGGCACCAGCAGATTCGACCGGGCGCGGCGCGAGGCGGACGCGCTGGTGGACGGGTTGCAGGGGGATGAGCGGATGGCCGTGGTGTGGGCGGGGCCTGCCGCCTCAATAGCGGCGCCTGCATCGGGCAACAAGGCGAACCTCCACGCGGCGCTCAAGGCTCTCAAGGCGTCCAACGGCAAGGGCGACGTGGCCTCGGCCCTCACCCTGGCGGCTGCCTCGGCGAAGCAGTTGGCGGACGCCACGGTGGTGCTCATCTCCGACGGCTCGCTGGCGGGGGCGGGGCAGGCGGGGGGTCTACTTCCGCAGATGCCCGCGAAGGCCCGATACGTAAACGTGGGCACCGCCGGCCGGAACCTGGCGATCACCTCGCTGTCGCTGCGCGACGCGCCGGGCGGGCCGCAGCTTTTCGCCGGGCTGTTCAACAGCGGCCCCGCCCCTGCGAAAGCCCTGCTCGCGATCCGGGTGGACGGCCAATTGCGCGACTCGCGGAGCGTGGACATACCGGCGGGCGGGGATGCCACGGCCACCCTGGAGGGCCTACCGCTGGGCACGAAGCTGGTGGAGGCCCGGCTAACGCCAGACGACCCCGCGGCTGACCAGCTTGCGGCGGACAACGCAGCCTGGGTGGTAAGGTCCAGCCCGCCCGCATCAAACGTGCTGCTCGTGTCGGAGGGCAACAGCTTCCTCGAAAAGGCCCTCAACCTGATCCCCAACCTCAAACTCTTCAAAGTCGCGCCGAAGGACTACGCACCGTCCGGCGATTTTGGGCTGACGGTGCTCGACGGGTTCCTGCCCCCGCGACTGCCACAGGGCAACCTGTTGCTCTTCGCGCCACCGAACTCGGCGCTGGTGCCGGTGTCGGGCACGCTCCAGTACCCGGTGATCGGGCCGGTGGCCGTGAACGAGCCGCTACTGCGGTTCGTGGACCTTTCGGGGGTGCACATCGGCTCGGCGGTGCGGATGGTTACGCCGCCCTGGGCGCAGGTGCTGGCGCGCACCACGGCGGGTGAGCCGCTGATCATTGCGGGCGAGGTGGGCGGGCGGAGAGTGGTGGCTGTGGCGTTCGACCTCCACCAATCCGACTTGCCCTTGCAGATCGCCTTCCCCATACTCACCGCCAATCTTGTGGGCTGGCTACAGCCCTCCACAGCCGTGGACGCGCCTCCGCTCCTGGGAGCGGGCGACCCTATCAGCATCCGCCCAGCGCAGGAAGTGGACGAGATCACAGTCACGGCACCCGATAATGGAGCGCGTACCACGCTCAAGCCCTCTGCCCAGGTGTCATTCGCGGGCACGGAGGAATTGGGGGTGTATGAGGTGCGGCAGAGCGCCAAAGGGAAGCCGGTGGGCCAGCCAGAGGAATTCGCGGTCAACCTCTTCAGCCGTGAGGAGTCGGACATCACCCCGCGCCCCGACCTGGCTTTCACAGGCACCGGCGCTGCCACGGCCCCAGGGCAGTTACGCCGCCCGGTGGAGATATGGCCGTGGGTGTTGCTTGCCTCGCTGCTGTTGCTTTCGGTGGAGTGGTGGCTCTACAACCGGAAATTATGAATCAGGTTCTAGCCGCCGGCGTTTGCCGAGTTGTTCGGAATAGGTACCTTGCGGTAGACCTCGGCCAGGGGCAGATGGCAGCCGATGGACGGGAGGTGCACGACCGCGCCTGGATCGCCGGTCTCGGTGAGGAGCCAGCCATCGTCCTCGCGAACGAAGTGCTCGACCAGCATCTTGTCCTGGGCGACGAGCAGATACTCCCGCAGAGAGGAGAGTTGGCGGTAGTAGCCGAACTTGGCTCCACGGTCATACGCTTCGGTGGAGGGTGAGAGCACCTCGACAATGAGCGTGGGGTTGAGCAGGGTATCCACCTGCTCATCTTCGAATCGGGGGTCGCCGCAGACAACCGTAAGATCAGGATATGTATACATACCCGGCCCGCTGGCTTTCCCCGCGAAGCCGGTCCGGACTCTCACGCGCATGTCGCTCACATAAGCCTCGCAAGGCCGGTCGAGCAACTGGGAGCTGAGCACACGCAAGATGTTTGCAGTGATCAGGTTGTGCTCTCGGCTCGCGCCGGTCATGGCAACGACCTGCCCGGCAATATACTCGCTCTTGAACTCGGCTTTACGCTCCTGGGCCAGGTACTCTTCCGGCGTAAAGTAGCGGTCACGGGCCGGTGCGGCCATCCTCACTCACCTCCTGCTAAGTGCTGCCATTGTACCACAGGCGTCATGAGCCGGTGGCACACCATCGGGGATGAAAATGAGGGGAGTTGGGGGACACCCCCAAACCCCCGGCAGGGAGGACCCTGCACCCCTTTGGGAAGTGGGGAGTGTTGGGGGGCACCCCCAAACCCCCGGCAGGGAGGACCCTGCACCCCTTTGGGAATAGAGGGAGTGGAAATAATTGGGGGACACCCCCAAACCCCCGGCAGGGGGAACCCTGCATCCCTTTATGATTGTTTGGGACACCCCCAAGCCCCGGCAGGGAGGTCCCTGCACCCCTTTTGAGACTACTCGCGGGGGCGGCCGGTGACGAGGTGTTCCTGGACGCGGCGGGCGTCGGTGCGGAAGTGGCAAAACTGCAATTGCTTGCGCAATTCGAGGTCTACCATGTCGGCCCCGGCGCGGTTCTTCTCGATGCTGAGGACGACGTACTGGTGGTATGCCTCGGCGTTGTGGCGGTTATACTCTATGTGGCGGTGGTCCACGATGTCGTACTTCTCGTTCATGAGGATGATGAGGTCGGCTTCGTAGGCGATACCCGCGCTGGTGAGCATGTGTTGCAGGCGGAGGCGCTGGGCTTTCAGGCCTTCCACATCGGCCGCGGCAATAGCTACGACCACGATGCGTTGGTCGAGAGCCAACTCTTTCAGGCCCTCTACCTCCTCGAAGTTGCGGGCCTCCTCGGACGTGTGGGGTGTGGTGCTGGCGACCTTTTGCAGATAGTCAACGAACAGCACGACCGGCTTGCCGGCGGCTGCTCCTCCGGGAGCGCGTATTTGCTGCACGCTGTTCGATAGCGCTTCGACCGTGGTGCGGGCAGAGGAGCCCTTCATAAGGTGGAGGTTTTGCGAGTAGCGGGAGATGCGCTGCAAGGCCCGGACGCCGCGAGGGTCGTAGCTGATGGCCTCGGTGAAGCCCGGCCCCGCTGCGCTCATGCCCTGGCGCTTGCCGGAGTAGCGGGCCACAAGCTCGGCGATGTCGCGCATGCGCAGGCCATCGGAGGGGGTGCCGTCGCCCACGGCTATGCTCTCCATCGAGACCAGGCGCTGGGCCAGGTAATCGGTCTCGTGCTCATAGCAGACGAAGAGGCAGGCGGCCCGGTTGCCCAGGGCCATGTTGCGAGCGATCTGAAGCATGAGGGAGGTCTTGCCCACGCCCGCGGGGCCGCTCAACAATATAAGCTGGCCCGGCGTGAAGCCGCCGCCGAGCGCCTGGTCCAACTCGGCAAAGCCTGTGGCTACGGGCTCGAAGCCCGCCAGATCGCCCCGCCGCACCCGCTCGTCCATGACGCGGATTACGTTCATAACGGACTGGGGGCTCTCGTCGGCGTTGCGGTTATTGATAGCCGCGGGGGTAGGGGCGGGGGCGCTGCCGGCGGTGCCGTTGGGTTGCTGCTCGTCCAATTCGCCGATTGCGGTCATTTCAGGAGATACCTCGATATGCAGGCGGTTTACGGACCGCACAAACTACTTATTGCTATACCGGTATTATATCATGCGAGCCCATTAGAGTGGCAAACTCCACTTTAATAATGGGAATCATTAACAAATTGTAACTAGATATTGTTGAGAGATTAACGAAAATTAGACTATTAATTCGGTATCATTAGGCGATTGCCGGCCGGGCCGGCAGTTGGGCCACGCCAAGAGCCGGCATGGCTTCGCACTCCGACCTTATCCCAAGGTCATTTCTCAACAGGTCAGGAGGAGACAGGATGCGTAAAAAGCTGGAGCAGTTGAAGAAGAGGGGACAAGGGCTGGTAGAGTACGCGCTCATACTGGTTCTCATAGCTATAGTTGTTATCCTCATACTCACGTTCCTGGGCACGAAGGTCAACAGTACCTTCTCCCAGATAGGTTCCGGGTTAAATCCCCCGTAATCGGTAAGAGGGTTTCCCCAAGTACGCAAAGAGCCGCCAGGGGCGGCTTTTTGTGTTTGCGGGGCAAGAGATTTATTTGGCAGCCAGGGCTCGCTCGACGGCGGCGCGGTCGGTGCCGCTCACCAGGGTGAGGTTCTTCCCCGAGTGCTTGAGGCCGAAGAAGCGTTTGTCATCGGCCCAAAGCTGGCCGTCCTTCTTCATGGACGAGAAACTCTTTTGCAGGGCGTCGTTGTACTCGGTGGCATCCTTGGCAGTGTCCCACACGGTGCCGAGGTAGACGAGGGCCTTGTCGCCGTTCTGGTAGAGGGAGTAGCGCCCTCCTCCCCAGCCCGCCGCTGCCGCGGCGGCGGTGGGCTCCTCCACTCCATTATCCTTCAGTATCTCCCCCAGGTCGAACTCTCCCATGGTGTCGCTGTAGCGATGGGTCCACCCGGTGCCCAGGGTAGAGGTAAGCGGCGGGAGGGTGACGGCTACGGGCACGTCTCGGGGCTTGTCGAGGTACTTTTCGGGGTGGAGTATCTGCTCGCTGGACTGGGGCGGGTCGCGGAAAGCGTCATCTATGCCCTTGAAGCTGCCGGGTTGGGCCTGTATGAGCTGGGTGATGAACTCCACGCTCTGGTCGTATGGGAAGAGGAGGCTGTCGCGCACGTAGCGCGGGGCCGCGTCGATTACCTTCGTGGAGCTGTTGCGGCTCTCGTCAAGAACGCTCTGGAAGTCGGCGGGGGTCATATATTGTTTGGCGTAGGCGATGCCCGAGATGCTGGCATCGCCCTCGACGAGCGACAGCACGGCGGTGCCCCGGTCGTTCTCCATGTGGTCTGGGCGGAGCTTGCCGAGGTCGTAATACTGGTCCTGGAGACTGTGGGTGTATTCGTGGGCGAGGGTCTCGCGGGCAAGTGGGGAAAGCTGGGGGTCGTCGCTGCGCACGAAGAGCTCTTTCTTTTTGTGGTCGTAGTAGCCGAGCACCTGCTCGCCCAGGAGGTCTTGTTGCAGCTTCAGCAAGTCTGTGTTGGGGTCTTTGAGCAGGCGCAGCAGCCAGAAGGTGGTGGTGTCTCGCTTTGACTCCTCGGGCGTATAGTCCTGCTTGAGCTCGTCCGTGAGATTGGCCTGCATTTGGGCCCCGGGGACGAACTTCTCGACCACGTCGGTCTTGGGATCGAGGCCGCGCAGGTCGGAGGTATCCGACTCGACCTGAGCCACTTCAGCCTGCTCGGCGGCACTTATCGCGCCGCCAGGTGTGGCGGTCGGACCACCTGCCGCCGTTGTTGGCGTGGGGAGAGCGGCTCCGGTAGTGGCGGTGGGCTCCAGGGCCTCGGTCGTAGCTGTGGGGAGGGCGGCTTCAGTGGTGGCCGTGGGCTCGGAGGTCGCGGTCGCCTCCGCGGTGGGGGTAGCGGGCTCGGAGGTGGGGGTCGGGGGAGTTATGCCGGCCGGGTCGCAGGCGGCGAGGAACAATACAAGCGAGAACAATATGAGGGCGCGACGATGCATTAACGGGTCCTTTCAGCGAGGGACGCTAACCTCTTACCATGCAGCAAGTATAATGGAAAAAGCATGCACATAGTAGTCCCGATCAAGCAGGTGCCCGAGTCGGAAGAGTTGAGATACGACCCGGCGACCCGTACCCTGGTGCGCGAGGGCGTCACCTCCGTAATCAATCCGTACGACAAGCGCTCGCTCACGGAGGCTGTACGCCTCCGCGCTCTCTATGGCGGCTCGATCACTGCCGTGACAATGGGCCCGCCCCAGGCACGGGAGGCCCTGGTGGAGTGCCTGGGTCGCGGCGTGGACAGGGTTGTCCATATCAGCGACCCCGCGCTGGCAGCCTCGGACACCCTTGTCACCGCCCGCACGCTGGCCGCCGCGCTACGCCGCCTCGATTTCGACCTGCTGCTGTTCGGTCTGGAGAGCACCGACTCGGAAACGGGCCAGGTTGGGCCTGAGGTGGCCGAGATACTGGGACTGCCGCAGGTGATCGGGGCTACCGCAATCGAATTGCGCGATAATGGCATGCTCGGCGTGACGCGGGAGACCGACCTGGGGTTCGAGTGGGTGATCTGCCCGCTGCCCGCCGTGCTAGCCGCCGCAGAGCGCCTGATCAAGCCGGTGAAAACGAAGCCGCCGCTGATCGAAGAGGGGCAGCGGCGGATCTCCGAAGACCCCTCGCTCATTGAAACGCTGTCCATATCCGACCTCGGCCTGCGCCCCGAAGAGGTGGGGCTGTCGGGCTCGCCCACCTGGGTGAGCGAGTTGCGCCCGGTGGAGATCGACCGCGAGCGCACCCTGCTGTCGGGCGACCCCGTCTCGCTTGCGAAGAGCCTGCTGCTCGCGCTCCGGGAGCGGGGGTTGGACGCGCTGCCGGCGAGAGAGCGCAACAGCCTGCCGCCGTTGCCCACGCCCACGCGAGAGCCCGACCCGGCCCGCGCGGTGTGGGCCGTGGCCGAGAGGCTGCGATCTCCGGAGGGGGGCGAGCCGGGGCTGCGCAAGGTGTCGCTTGAGCTGGCGGGCGAGGCAGCACGGATTGCTTCGCTGGTGGGAGGCGACGCGGTCGGGGTGCTTATAGGGTACGGGGTCGAGCCACTCGCGGAGGAACTGGCCCGCGCAGGTGTGGATGCGGTACTCCTGGCGGACGCACCGGAGTTGGAGCCCTACAACGTGGAGACGTATGCCTGGGCGCTGGCGCGGGCGATAGAGGAGCACAAGCCATGGGCGGTGCTGCTGCCGGCGACTTCATTCGGGCGCGACCTGGCCCCGAGGGTGGCCGCGCGCCTGGGTCTGGGCCTCACCGCCGACTGCCTGGGGCTGGAGGTGGATGGCGAGGGCCGTTTGCTGCAACTGAAGCCCGCTTTCGGGGGGCAAGTGGTCGCTCCCATCCTGAGCCACACGCTGCCCGCGCTTGTCACCGTCCGCCCTGGGATGGTGGGGCGCTACGCCCCGGATGCTTCCAGGCGCGCCCGCGTGTTGCCCCTGGAAATCCGAGGGCGAGATCTGCCCAGACCACGTGTGCGAGTGGAGCGGGCGACCGCCGAAGGGGAAGGAGGGTTGGCGCTGGACGATGCCCGGCTGGTGGTGTGCGTGGGTATGGGCATAGGCGGACCGGAGAGCCTGCCCGAGGTGGATAGGCTGGCGCAGGCCCTGGGGAGGTGGATGGGGCTATCGCCCGGCGAGGTGGCGATCGGAGGCACGCGTAAGGTTGTGGACGAAGGTTGGCTCCCCGGCCAGCAGCAGATCGGCATCACCGGCCGAGCGGTGGCCCCGGACCTTTATCTGGGCCTGGGGGTGGGAGGCTCCTTCAACCACATGGTGGGCATACTCGGCTCGGGTACCATCGTGGCCGCGAACACCAACCCCGAAGCCCCCATCCTCCAGGCCGTGGACCTCGGGGTGCTGTGCGACTGGCGCAGTTTGGCAGAGGCTCTGCTTGGGGTGCTTGGTGGCCCGGATTAGGTCACTCCCACTCTTCCTTGCAGCGGCATAGAGTTTGCGGTAGGCTACGGTAGGAGGTACTCAGCATGGCGAACCCACAGGCAACGATATATTCAACCCACACCTGACCGTGGTGTCGGAAGGTGAAAGAGTTTCTTTCACAGCGTGGGGTGGAATGGAACGAGAAGTATGTTGACCAGGATAGGGGGGCGGCTATCGAGATGATACGCCTCTCAGGGCAGCAGGGCGTGCCTGTAACCGTGATAGGCGAGCAGGTAGTGGTGGGGTATGACCGGCCGCGCCTGGAGCGCATACTGGCCTCGATGCCGGCGGGCGCGTCCGCAGCGCAGAGTGCGAATGGGCGGAAGCGCAAGTCGCTGGGCGCCAAGGTGGCCGATGCCGGAGGATACGCCTTGCCGGGCGGCACGGGCGTGCAGGGGGCATACGTTGGGGGCGTACACCCTGGCTCCCCTGCCGAAGCCGCGGGCCTGAAGGCGGGCGACGTGATAACCGCAGTGGACGGTGACCCGATCAGATCGGTGAACGACCTGGTGAGCGCGCTAAACAGGGCGGACGGCGACCCCGTGAGACTCCAGGTCGCCAGGGGCGCGACGACGCGGGAAGTGATGGCATCGCTGCGGGAAAGGGACTCGTAAAACGTAAAACGTAAAACGTAAGGGGAGAAGGGTAGAGGGTTCTACTACCCGAGCCTGGTGCACCACCATTACGCATTAGAATTGGAGGGCTATGAGCGGGATTGACGACGCGGTTACTGCGGCTGGACAATACGTCCAGGGGTTTACTATGGGGCATCTTCCAGCGCCCCCGAATCGCAAGTTGACGGTGGTTACCTGCATGGACGCGCGGATCATGGTGAACGACTTGCTGGGCTTGAAGATGGGTGACGCGCACATAATCCGCAACGCCGGGGGTATAGTGACCGAGGACACGCTGCGTTCGCTCCTGATCTCCCACTTCATGCTCTTCACTCAGGAGTTCATGATCATCAACCACACCGAGTGCGGTCTGCTCCTGTTCAAAGATGAGGAGTTCCACCGCAGGCTCCGGGAAACGACCGGCACCGCCGCCATAGCCCCCGAGCGCTTCCACGCCTTCACCGACCTGGAGCAGAATGTGCGGGAGCAAATCCAGAAGGTCAAATCGCATCCCTGGGTGCCCAGGCACATCCCGGTCCGGGGCTTCATCTACGACGTCGGAACGGCCCGGTTGAGCGAGGTTCCGGTTTGACAGCCGCTGCTATGTGCGCCTAACAAAACATCGGCCCACAACACGTTAGCCATTGTAGGGGCGAACCTTGTGTTCGCCCTCCAAGGGCGCGACTACGGCCAGGGCGAACACAAGGTTCGCCCCTACACGGACCGGCTTTGTTAGGCGTACTGAGTAAGGAGTAGGCCGCAATGTCCATGCGACAAGGCATCCACGTAGTTCGCGCCGACCAACGGAGCAGTGCCACGGCGCAGACACACGGTATGAAACGCGAGGCCGGCGTGGCACCTGACACCACGGGCAATCAGAGCCTGTGGATGGGGGTGGTGACAACACCGGCGGGCATGGTGAGCGCCTGGCACCACCACGGCGAGTGCGAGACCGGCATCTATGTAGTGCAAGGACGCGCCCTCTTCCGTTGGGGGAAAGGCGGGGCTGAAAGCGCCGAGGTGGGTCCGGGCGATTTTCTGGCTGTCGCCCCGAGCGCCATCCATAAGGAGGAAGCGCTGGGTGACGAGGACGCTGTGTTCGTGGTCGCACGGGCTTGCAGCGAGGTTATAGTGGTGAACGTCGACGGCCCGGAGCCGGAATAGAGCGAGTTGCCGTAGCAAGCTTGACACCTTTTGCTACCCGGTGCTATACTGGCGTCGCTGACAACTTAATACGCAAAGTGGCCCGGAGGTCGCCCGAAGCAGGGAAATGAATTGGCAAAGCCAAGAAGGGGCGACAATGGGGGAAGCCGGTGAGAGTCCGGCGCTGTCCCGCAACTGTAATCAGGGCATCGCCCTGGGAGCCAGGATACCCGCCTCCGTGGTACTCCAATCACCTTCGCGAGAAAGGGGGCAGGAGCGTTGGCAGGGCCTAGCAGGCCGCGGCGGAACCTACTAAGAGTAGCCGCCTGCCACCGTCAAAAGGACCGGGTACGGTCCCGAATTGTCATCCCTTGTCGAAGTGACAAGGGTTTTTTATTTCCCTGGGAGGGGGTCAATGAACACACTTAGAGGAAAATTGGGAAAGGTGTTCGCGGCCGTGTTGGCCGTGACGCTCGTGCTAGCGGTGGCGGCCCCGACGGCGCTGGCCGCCAACAGGAACACCGAACAGGCTGCGAAGGCCATGGACTGGATCAGGACGCAGCAGAAGCCCGACGGCTCGTTCGCAGGCTTGGGCGCTGGCTCCACGGTCGACGCGGTGCTGGCGATGCTGGCGGCCCAGCAGGTACCATCGTCGTTCGTGAACGGCGGCAAGACCCCGGTGGATTTCCTGCAAAGCAAAGCCGCCGACCTGGCGAAGACGCCAGGCGGTGCGGGTAAGTTGCTGCTGACGGTAGCGGCTTTGGGCCTCGACGGCAAGTCGTTTGGGGGGGTGAACCTCGTGGACGCTATCAACTCGAGCCTGGACCCGGCCACCGGGCACTACGGCAAGGACGCTATCGGCCAGGCCTTCGCGATGCTGGGGCTGAAAGCGGCCGGGGAGACGGTGCCGCAGAAGGCCATAGACTTGCTGAAGAGCGTGCAGGCGGCGGATGGAGGCTGGGCGTTTTCGGGCGAGACCAAGGCGGGGGCCTCGGACACCGACACCACCGCGGTGGTGGTGCAGGCGCTGGCGGCACTGGGCGAGCCGGATAGCAGCCCGGCCATGCAGAAGGCCCTCGATTACCTGCGCTCCCAGGAGAACGCCGACGGCGGCTTCCCCTATCAGAAGGCGGGGGAATTCGGGGGCGAGAGCGATGTGGACTCCACCGCCTACGTCGCCCAGGCGCTCGCTTACCTGGGCAGCGGCAGCGACAAAGCCGTGAGCTTCCTTCTGTCGATGCAAAAGCCTGACGGGGCGTTCGAGTGGGAAGCGTCGGAGAAGGACGACAACGCGGAGGCTACTTACCAGGCGGTGCCCGCCATCCTGGGCGTCACGCTGGTCGATCCCAACGCCGCTCAACTCCAGCGCGGCAACACCGGCGGAACGGCCCAACCCGGCATGCCCACCACAGGCAGCGCCCCGGAGCCTGCCTGGATAGCAGCCCTCGTCGCGGTTGCCGCTCTCCTGTTGGGCACGGGCCTTGCGGCTAAGTGGGCAGTAGGCAGTAGGCAGTAGGCGGTAGGCGGTAGGCAGCCTGTATGGGGTTGAAAGACGGCACTATGAACTGCAGAGGCGCAGAGGCGCGGAGAACCAATAATAGAGGACTCTGCGCCTCTGCGCCTCTGCGGTTCATACCTGGCTGGGTGGGGCTTGCCGTTCTGGCTGTGCTCATGGGGCTAGGAGGGGCGGGCTCGGCCTATTCGGCTCCGGGCTCGCCTGAAGACAACTCGGTCCTCAGTCCTCAGTCCTCGGTCCCGCACCACGCCGGGTTGGTGTTGCAGTTTGCTGATGGGAGCGTGAAGAAGTATTGCCTGGCTTTTGAGGGGGATACAATCACGGGGCTTGATCTGCTGCTGAAGACGGGGCTGGAGGTAAAGGTCGAGGCTTACGGGGGCATGGGCGGGGAGGTGTGCAAGATCGGGCCGGATGGATGCGACTACCCGCAACAGGTGTGCGCTTGCCAGTCTTTCGGGCCGGGCGGGGTGTACTGGAGCTACCACCATCTGAAGAACGGTAAGTGGGCCGTCTCGGTACAGGGGGCGGGCACCTACAAGTTGCATGACGGGGATGTGGACGGCTGGGCATGGAGCGAAGGTAAACCGCCCTCCGTCCTGGCGAGCTTCGCCGACCTCTGCGGGGCGGGGGGTGCCCCTTCGCCCACTCACGTTGCCCAGGCTACGGCAACCAGGCAGGCTACGGCAACCAGGCGTCCCACGAGAACGCCGGCCCCGACCCTGCGACCGGTTGCCACGCCCACGCGGAGGCCGGCTGCTACCGATACCCGCCAACCCCTGTTGCCGACGCCGACGCTGGGCGTCGCGGTCACTCTCACTCCCATAATGCCCTCCGTTACGGCGACGCGCACCCCGCAGGTCGAACCTACGTGGACAGCCACCTCCGAACCTACCGCCACGCTCACTCCCTCTCCCGCGCCTACGCTTACCTCTACTCCATCCTCTACCCCAAGTCCGGAGGCGACGCAGGAGAGTTCTCCCACGCCCTCGGCCTGGGCCGCGACGCCTTCGTCCGAGGAGACGGGGCGCACGGTGGGGATACTGGTGGGACTGGCGTCGGCGCTGGGTTTTGTGGTGTGGAGGGGATGGGTGGCGGCGCGGTCGCGGGCTAGAGGAGGCGGCGATGTGGGGTAGCTCACCAGTGCGGTTCCACGTCGGATCGTGGCTCCTGTGGCTGGCGGCGGCGATGCTGGCCGCGCTTAGCACTCGCAACCCTTATTACCTGACCATTGTTTTAGCCGTAAGTTGGGGGGTAAGCACCTGGCTGGAGAGGGGTGGTAGGCTGAGGGTGCGTGGGATCGCGGAGGGCGACGAATTGGGGGCGGCAGACCCGGCAAAGCGCGGGCGCAACCTGCTGCTGGGGGCGGTGGTGAGCGTGACGGTGATCGTGGCGTTGCTGAAGGGCCTGAGCCTCCACCTGGGAACGACGGTGCTGTTCACCCTGCCCGAGGAGTGGCCCGTGTTCGGCGGGCCGATCACGCTGGAGGCGATGGTGTCTTCGAGCCTCGACGCGCTGAGCATCCTGACGGTGTTGGCCGTGTTCGCGGCGTTCAGCTCGGGCTCGGACTACTATGCGCTGCTGCGGTCGGTGCCCCCGTTCCTGCACCAGGTGGGGCTGGTGACCTCTATAGCCATCACGTTCGTGCCGCAGACGGTCACCCGCTTCACGGAGATTCGAGAGGCGCAGGCGCTACGTGGGCACCGGGTTAGGCGGATAGGTGACCTGCTGCCTCTGATCATGCCCCTGCTGGCCGGGGGCATGGAGAGGTCGATGGACCTGGCGGAGGCGATGGAGGCCAGGGGCTTCAGCCGCGGCCCCGCCACATCGCGCCCGGCGCGGCCCGCCGTGGTGCAGTCGGGGCTGGCCGCCGGGTTGGGCCTGGTGCTCGCGGGCAGCGCCTGGCCGGCGTTCGTGCCCGCGCTCGGCTATACGGGCTGGGCCGCGGCGCTTGCGGGCCTGGGGCTGCTGGCCTTCACGTTGAGGGCCGCCGGCGCGGGAGCCAGGCGCACCCATTACAGGCGCGGGGTGTGGCGCGAGCGAGACACCCTGCTGGCAGCTGCCTCGGTTGGGCTCATAGGGTTCCTGTTGACGTACCGGATCTTGCTGCCGGCTTCGCTCATCTACTACCCCTTCCCGAGCATATACCCGCCACCGTTCGACCCGGTCATAGGGCTGGCGCTGCTGTCGTTGGGAGCGCCAGTGGTGTCAGGACTGAGTGGGACAGGTGATGGATAAATTTGAAGGCTCTGGAGGCAGGAAGAAGGGCATTTCTGTAGGGGCAGGCCCCCGTTGCCTGCACTGCTGCCCGACCCCGGCATTGGTGGTGCCCGACCAGGGCAGGCAACGGGGGCCTGCCCCTACAGACTTAGTTGCGCCTCAAGGGCTGCTTGCTATCTCCTAGATTTATACCTAGGGCGCGGCATGCCTCGCCCCTACGGGGATGAAGAGTAGATGATTTCTGTTGAGAACGTTACCTACCAGTACCCCGGCGCGGAGAGGCCCGCGCTGAGGGAGTTTTCTCTGCGCGTGAAGGAGGGGGAGTTTCTGCTGGTGACGGGGGCTTCGGGGGCGGGGAAGTCTACGCTGTTGAGGCTTTTCAACGGGCTGGTGCCGCACTTCTATGGTGGAAAGTTGTCAGGGAGGATTGAGGTGGCGGGACGCGATCCGGTGAGCCTAGGGCCGGGGGAAATGAGCGATGTGGTGGGATTGGTGTTCCAGGACCCGGAGGCGCAGTTTGTGGCCGAGGTGGTCGAAGACGAGATAGCCTTCGCGATGGAAAACGCGGGCCTGCCCCTCGCGACGATGCGCAAGCGGGTGGAGGAGGTGCTCTATGCCCTGGGTATCGACCACCTGCGCGGCAGGCGGGTCAGCACGCTGTCGGGTGGAGAGCGCCAGCGGGTGGCAATCGCGGCGGTGTTGACGCTGCACCCTCGAGTACTGGTGCTCGATGAGCCGACATCGCAGTTGGACCCGCAGTCGGCCGAGGAGGTGCTCGACTCGCTGGTGAAGCTCAATAGAGATCTCGGGCTGGCCGTGGTACTCTCCGAGCACAGGCTGGAGAGGGTGGTCCAGCACGCGGATCGCATGCTGTACTTGGAGGCGGGGGGGCAGGTCTTGGTGGGTGATCCGCGGCAGGTGCTGGCGAGGAGTCCTCTGGCCCCGCCCCTGGTTGAGGTGGGGAAATTGCTGGGGTGGACACCCCTGCCTCTGACCATCAAGGAGGCCAGGGGGTTCCTGGCGAGGGCCGGGGGAGCTGAGATAGCTGGGGGAGCTGAGATAGCTGAGGGACGCCCCCAGGCCCCCGGCAGGGAGGCCCTTGCACCCCTCTTTGATTATTTGGGGGACACCCCCAAACCCCCGGCAGGGAGACCCCTGCACCCCCTGGGATACGCCCAGGTTCCCGGCAGGGACGACCCTGCACCCACTGCTACCGAATCCCCCGCGGCTGTTGAGTTGCGGAACGTGTGGTTTGGGTATGCGGGGAGGCCGGTGTTCAATGGGCTGGACCTGGCCTTGCGGGCGGGGGAGATTACGGCGTTGATGGGGCGGAATGGGTCGGGGAAGACGACCTTGTTGAAGCTGATGGTGGGGTTGCTGCGACCCGTGCGAGGGCAGGTGGTTACGCTCGGGTTGGATACCAGGGGGTCGTCGCTGGAGGAGATTTCCCGGGTGGTGGGTTACGTGCCTCAGCAGCCGGATGTTTTGTTGTTCGCCGATACGGTGCAGGGGGAGATCGACTTCACACGGAGGGCGCACCGGCTTGCGCCCGATGGGGCTGAGCTTCTGGCGGGGCTTGGACTGACCGGCTACAGGGACCATGACCCGCGGGACTTGAGCGTGGGCGAGCGGCAGCGGGTGGCCCTGGCGGCGGTGCTCGCGGCCAACCCTCGGGCGCTGCTGCTCGATGAGCCGACACGGGGGCTCGATTACCTGCAGAAGCAGGCGCTGGGCTCCATCCTGCGGGGCCTGCGGGACGCCGGCTGCGCGGTGGTGCTGGCGACTCACGACGTTGAACTGGCGGCGCACCTCGCGGATAGGGTGGTGCTGCTGGGTGATTTAGTTTTTGTGTCGTTTTGGGATTGTGTG
>JBJMMB010000062.1:0-2920 GCA_045805005.1 Chloroflexia bacterium | reverse complement strand
GTCCGCGCCGCTGCCCAACCAGGCGCCAAGGTCAGGCGCGGGCAGTTCGGGCGGCTCGGAAGATGTGGACGACTCGTCCGGGAACAGCGGCATCGCTGCCTCGGCCCCAGGCGTGGCTACGGCTGCTGCCGCACCGGTCGCAGCGGTCGCATCCTGAACGTGAGAATCGTTCCCATTCAAAGGACCGCTCTGGCGGGCCACCTCGTGAACCCAATCGGGCACCGCATTACTGGTATCGGGCGGCATACCCTCGGCAGGAGGGCCGCCGGTATAGGTCGCATGGGCGTCGTCCGGTACCTCGAACGGAGTCAGGTCAAACGGCAAATCTTCGTCCGGTTGGGGGCCAGAGCCGGCCGGCACAGCCGCGCTCGGAGCGCTTGCGTCACCCAGCAGGGCGGTGCCCGGCACCCGATCAGGGACCGCAGGGGCAACCGAGGCAACCGGGGCAGGGGCAACCGGATCTATAGTGTTGGGCTCCACCGCAATCAGGGGAGTGGCCCCCGGCGACTCCCAGGGCGGTAGCTGCCCCGAGGCCGGGTCGGGTAGAGCGAAATCTGCCATGCCGGGCATGTTATCGAAAGGCGAAGACTGCGCGAACTGGGGTGCGGCTTCGGGTTGAACCGCCGGTTGCGCTACAGGGGCCGGCATCTCGCGCACATCGGCTTTCATGCGGCCCATAACCTGCGAGGTATCCGAGGCGCCGGCTACAGGATACCCGCCGGTTGCGCCCACGGGCGTGCCGTAATATGCTCCATTAGCGGGAGCAGGAGGCTGTTCCGCCGGGAGGTCGGGCACTCTCGGCAGGATGCCGGTCCTGGAGCTGACGGCCTGCAGACCCTTGCGGGCCTGGGTGTTGCCAGGGTTGATAATTAGCGCGTTCTCGAGGCAAGTTTGCTGCTCCTGCGGGTCGGTAACAGCCCCACTCAACCACACCCACGCCTGCTCGTTGTGTGGATCTCGCTCAAGGAGCTGTGTGAGCAGAGCTCGCGCAAGCGCTTTATCGCCCCGCTTGGCTGCCGCCTGCCCATCGCGCATCAGCCTGGTAGTCTCGTTACCCAGATTATTCACAACCATGAACTCCCCTCTCCCCAGTTCCCTGGGTGCATGTAGGTCATGCCTATACAGTTCCACATTTCGAGCTTCGAGGCGTATTGATGACTTGCATCAACCTGGAGCCCAAAATCTAGAACCTAAAACTCACGTAGGCCCGTCTAAGGTTCTTCCGCCAGGCGGATTCTGCGGGGGTGAACCCTGCATTTCTCTGCCTGCAAAATCGCCTCAATCGTATGGACTGTTTCGTCCAGCCTGTTACTATGGTTCACCACCAAGTAGTCAAAGTGAGTCAGCTCATGCATCTCTTGCCGGGCTACTTCCAGCCTTGTGGCAAGCTCCTGGGGGTCCTCGGTCTTCCGGTAATAGAGTCTCCTGGCCTGTTCTTCCATGCTGGGAGGCGCAAGAAAGATAAACACCGCCTCCGGCTCTTTTTTGCGCAGAGTCTGCGCGCCCTGCACATCGGGCTTAATTATCACGTCTTTGCCGCGTCTCAAGGGATCAACCACCTGGCTGCGGGGGATGCCATAACGATTGCCGTAAATCTCGGCGTGTTCGAGCAATTCGCCATTTTTGTCCATCCGGTCATATTCGTCGTTTGACACGAAAAAGTAGTGTTTACCATTTATTTCGCCCGGCCGTTGCTTGCGGGTGGTCACCGTCACCGCATAATGAAACGGCACTCCCAATTCCTCCATCCTCTCAAGGGTAACGTCCTTGCCGACACCCGAGGGACCGGTAAGCACCACCAGCAGGGGCGGCGCGGGTCGCCTTATATACTTGGCGATCTCGGGCACCGTGCCGGTCCTGGCCACAATCTCCGCCAGGTCCTCCTCAGAGAGGGCCATGGTCTGCGCGGCGTGTGGCGTTTCAAATACCGTGGCAGCCTCGATACCGCCCATATCCACTCCGTTTACATCAGACCCGTAATCGCTCGACGAAAATCCCTCACTCATGCTCCTCATCCTACCTGCTGATATGATGGCCCTTAATCGATGAGTATTTTCAATGCTCGCCTGTGTTATACTGGCCTTTCACTACCAGGAGAGACCGTTTTATGCCGTTCGACGCGCTCACTATGGCCGCTGTACGCCGCGAGATCGAGCAAAAAGCAGTGGGAGGACGAGTACAGGGTGTGCTTGCCGCGGCGCCGCTCACAACCGGCCTGGAAATATACAAGTCGGGCGTGGGCCGCTCTTTCTTGCTGCTGTCGGCGCACCCTCAAAATGCCCGAGTCCACTTTAGTCCAACTGCCCCCAGCAGAGACCCGCAACAACAACCTCCACTTCTCTTATTGCTGAGGAAATACGTCAGGGGGGGCACCATAACCGATGTGTCTCAGCCCCCCTATGAGCGCGTTCTTATGCTCAGTATAGCCAAAAGATTAGGACCTGGCAAGCACCAAGAGTACCATTCCGACCCGTACTTTATGGATAGCACAGGCGACGGCGAGGAAGAGACCGAGGATATAGATACTTCAGACGCCGGGCACGACCCGGACATTCCTACCACCTCGGTTGACCTGGGGATCGAGGTGATGGGGCGGCTGAGCAATATCGTGCTGGTGGAGGAAGACGGCACGGTGATGGACAGCATCAAGCGCATACCGGCGGGCATCAACCGCTATCGCGTGACGCTACCGCACCACCCTTACGTGCCGCCACCACCACAGGACAAGCGCGACCCCATGCGCTCCAGCCCAAACGTCCTATCCCTTGAGTTACAGAGAGCCGCCGAGCGCGAGCCGGACGCCCCGGCCTGGAAGGGGCTGGTGAGCGGCTTCGCGGCGGTGAGCCCGCCGCTGGCGCGTGAGGTAGTGTACAGAGCGCTTGGGGATGTAGCCGCGCGTGCCGTGGATGTGGCTGTGCAG
>JBJMMB010000061.1:0-5893 GCA_045805005.1 Chloroflexia bacterium | reverse complement strand
GGTAGTCTTTTTCGAAGCGGGCGCGGAGGTGGTCCACGACGGTGAATTTGCGCGATTCATCGAGGTCTATGCGGCCCTCGGAGGTGTTGTAGTATTTGGGGACGTCGCGGAAGCGCTCGGAGATGGGAAGGTCGCTGTCGCCGAGGGCTTCGAGGAGGCGGGCCCCGGCGTAGATGCCGTCGTCGAAGTCGATGATGGGGTCATCGAAGAAGATGTGGCCACTGAACTCACCCGCGAAGGGGGCGCCGGATTCGAGGCGCTTTGCGAAGATGTTGGTGTAGCCGGTGCGCCACATGATGGGTTTGCCGCCGCGCTTCCGGATGTCTTCGGGCAGGGCCAGGGAGCACTTGACGTCGAAGATGATCGATCCACCGGGCGACTTCTCCAGGGCTTTGCGTGCGTAGAGGATCATATACATATCGGGCCAGAGGATGTCGCCGTTGTTGTCGATGACGCCAAGGCGGTCGCCGTCGCCGTCGAGGCCGATGCCCACGTCGGCCTTCTGTGTTTTGACCTCGGCGATGAGGTCCTGCACGAACTCCTCTTTGAGGGGGTTGGGCAGGTGGTTGGGGAAGTGGCCGTCGGGCTCGATGCAGATGCCGGTCACTTCGCAGCCGAGGGCCTTGTAGACCTCAAGGGCGGTGGGGCCGGTGGCTCCGTTGCCGGCGTCGATCACTACCTTGAGGGGGCGGTTGACTTTGACAGTGCTGAGGATGTACTTGACATAATCGGGTTCGGTGAGGTGGTCGGTGTACTCGCCCTTGCCCTCGTGGAATTGGCCCGATTCGATTATGCTGTAGAGGCGGCGCACGTCGGCGGTGGCGAGAGGGGCGCTGAGGCCGTCGGGGGTGCGTTTGCGCATTTTGCAGCCGTTGTAGTCGGCGGGGTTGTGGGAGGCGGTGACCTCGGCCCCACCGTCGGTGTCGAGGAACTTGACGGAGAAGTACATGACGGGGGTGGGCACCTGGCCGACGTCGATTACGTCGACGCCGGAGTCGAGCATGCCCTGGATGAGGGCCCGCTGGAAGCGCTCGGAGGAGAGGCGCACGTCGCGCCCGGCGGCCACCCGCAGGCGGTCGCCCCTGATAGGCTTGATGCCCTCCTGACCGTAGAGGAAAGTGGCGTAGGCTCGGCCGATCTGGTAGTAGACGTCCTCGGTGAGGTCTTTGTCAACGACACCGCGGATATCGTACTCGCGGAAGATGTGGGCAGGCACGTTTGAGTTACCGGTGGTAGACATGAGAGCCTCCTGGGTGTGGATGATATATTGTACACCAGGGAGTGAATTGCGTATTGCGTATCGCGTATTTCGTGGATACCAAGTGTAGGTGGTAGAACCCTCTGCCCTTCATCCTCTACGCAATACGCAATACGTGAGGGGTGCCGTTTGGAAGCTGTGATATTCGTGGGGGCGCAGGCTTCGGGGAAGTCTACGTTTTATGTGCGGAGGTTTTTTGAGACGCACGTGCGGGTGAATCTGGATATGTTGCGGACACGGCGGAGGGAGGAGCTGCTGGTGGGGGCCTGTTTGGACGGGAAGCAGGCGTTTGTGGTGGATAACACGAACGCGACGGTGGAGGCGAGGGCGCGGTATATCGGGTTGGCTAAGGAGGCGGGGTTTCGGGTGGTGGGGTATTATTTTGAGTCGCGGATGGGGGATTGCTTGCGGCGGAATAACTCGCGGGAGGGGAAGGCACGGGTGCCCGCGCAGGCGATTGGGGGGACGATCAAGAGGTTGCAGGCGCCGAGCTTGGGGGAAGGGTTTGACGAGTTGTGGTATGTGCGGATAGGGGAGGATGGGGAGTTTGTGGTGGAAGGATGGAAAGATGAAGTCTGACGATTTTGATACGAGGATGCGGGTTTTCGAGAGGGTGTACGCCTGGTGGAAAACCGGTTCATTCTGGCGGCTTGGTGGGCCGGTGTGGTAAAATTAGACGTGCAAACATGCACGTTTGTTCGGGTTTTTGGCAGGCGGGTGGGTATGGGCGCCGCCTGCCGTTTCCATGTTTCGCGATACCGGGAGTTGCACCTATTATTATGTTTGTGATGCGTTATACGGTTATCGACCCCGCCGGCACGGTGAGTTTCGTGGCCCCCTGCACGGCTTTGAAGGCGCTGGTGGCGGCTTGCAGCAAGGCCCCTTCGGATTTGGAATCGCTGCTCTCGGCCACGGAGCGTTACGACAATGAGCTGAAGGATTACGTGCTGAACGGGCTGTCGATTTTCGACGAGCATAACTCGAACGGCAGCTACGATCAAATCCATAGCGCCCTCGATTACGCGGACGAGCAGCGGAGCCACCACAGCGTGCCTGCTTTCCGGGTGGTGGACGAAACGACCCGGCAGGCGAGCCTGGAGCCGGTCAAGGCGGGGCTCGTGCTATTCAACCTGAAGGCCCGGCGGATTATTCAGGTGCATAACACTTATGCAGATGTGAAACGCCGCGATAGGGGGCGCATCCACGAGGGCGGGGTGCCCACCCGGCGCCTGTACCACTATGAGTTGCCCCGCGAATGGGAGATAGTGCCATGATCCCGGTGAAGCTGTCTGTGCGGAACTTTATGTGCTATCGCGGCGATGGCGCGGTGCTCGACCTGGATGGGGTGCACCTGGCGTGCCTGTCGGGCGAGAACGGCGCGGGCAAGTCGGCGCTGCTGGGAGCTATCACCTGGGCGCTGTGGGGCAAGGCCAGGGACCGGGTGAAGGACGACGAGCTGATAAGCCAGGGCGCGACCGAGATGAGCGTGGAGTTCGAGTTCCTGCTGGCGGGCTGCCGCTACAGGGCCATCCGCAAATGCACCGTCAAAGGGGGCAAGCCGACCACCCTGTTGGAAATCCAGATGCAGACGGCCGACGGGGACGACTCATGGAAGGCTCTGACCGGGCACCACAAGCACGATACGCAGGAGAAGATCACCGACCTGTTGAAAATGGACTACGACACGTTCATCAACTCGGCTTTCATCCTGCAGGGCCGGGCCGATGAATTCACGGTGAAGACCCCCGCCGACCGCAAGCAGGTGCTGGCCGACATCCTGGGCCTGGGACAGTACGACGACCTGGAGAAGCGCGCCAGGGAGGAGGCCAGGGACCGCGCGGCGAAGGCCGTGGACCTGGAGAACAAGGTGGCGGGTATCGATCGCGAGCTGCTGCTGAAGCCGGGTTACGTGAAGGACCTCGAGGAGCTAGACGCGGACCTAACGGTGAAGCAGGCGGTGCTGGTGGATGTGCGGGAAGAATTGCACGGGCTGCATGCGCGGAGTCGGGAGCTGGCCGGCAGCAAGCGCAGGCTGGAGGAGCTAAGGGCTCGGGAGCACGAGCGCATTCAGGAGATGGTGGAGGCCCAGGCCCGCGTGCAGCAAAGCGGCGTCCGTGAGGTCGAGTTGGAGAGCCTGTTGTCGCAGCGCTCGGAGATCGAGTGGGGGTACAAGGAACTGCAGGCGGCGCAGGCAGACGAGCGCCGGTTTAGCGACGCCATAGCCTCGCTGATGCCATTGCAGGACGAGCAGCGGGCCTTGCAGCGGAAGATAGACGAGGAGCGCATGCGGTTGGTGGGGGAGCAGCGGCAGTATGAGAACGAGGTGAAGGGGCTGCAAAGCAGGCTGGCGGGGCGCGAGAGGATACAGCGCCAACTGGACGATGTGCTGAAGAAGTTGGACCAGATGACGCTATTGCAGCAGCAGCATGAGGACACTAAGTGCAAGAAAGAAGCGCTGGATGTGAGCTTCCGAACGCTGACTTCCGAGAAAGACGCCTGCGAGGCCGAGGGGAACCAGTTGGCCCAGAAGCTGGCGCTGCTGTCGAAGACCCACGCTGAGAGCAACGGCCACGCCGGGTGTCCGCTGTGCGGCACCGACCTCAAGACCGAGGCGCTGGAGCGGGTGCAGCGCTCTTTCGAGGATGATATCCAGGCGAGGCGGCAGGAGTTCACGGCCAAGCGCAAAGAGCTGGAGGTGGTGAAGCGGGAGATCGTGGAATTGGATGCGGCCATCGTGAAGGAGCGAGAGCAACTGAGGCCGCTGCCAGGGTTCCAGGAAGACAAGGCCCGGTACATGCACACACTGACCACGCTGGACGACGACCGGGAGACGCTAGAGAGCACCCAGGCGCTGCTGGAGGCGGTGAGCGCCAGGCTGGCGGGGTCTGATTATGCCCAGGAGGCGCGCAAGGAACTGGTGGGCGTGGACGCGAAGATAGGCAAGCTGGCCTACGACAAGGAGGCGCACGCGGTGGCCCGGCGGAAGCTGCGCGACCTGGAGACGCAGGGCTACGCGGAGCGGTATCACTCGCTGGAGAGCGCGGGCAGCGAATTGGTTACGGTGCGGGAGTCGATAAAGGCCGACCGCAAGAGGCTGGACACCTGGACCCGCGACCAGCAGAGCGACCTCACCGAGATCGCGGTGCTGCAGCCACAGGTGGAGCAACTGGATATCATCGGCGAGCAGTTGGAGGCGAAGGAGATCGAGGAGTCGGATCTCGGTAAGGAGCTAGATGGGCTGTTCGGCAGGCGGGGCGGGCTGCTCAACAAGCTCGAGCGCTGCGAAGAGTTGCAGGAGGAGAAGCAGAAAGTGCTCGAAGCGTACGACCTGGCGGTGAAGGAGAAGGACATATACAACGAACTGACCGTGGCCTTTGGCAAGAAGGGCATCCAGGCGATGGTTATCGAGAACATCATCCCTGAGATCGAGGACGAGGCTAACGCGCTGCTCGACAGGATGACCAACGGCCGCATGAGCGTGCATTTTGCCACCCAGCGGGACGCCCGGAGCACGAAGAGCGTGATAGAGACGCTTGACATAAACATCTCGGATGAGGTGGGCACGCGGGCATACGAGTTGTACAGCGGCGGGGAGGCGTTCAGGGTGAACTTCGCGGTGCGAATAGCGCTGAGCAAGCTGCTGGCTCGGAGAGCGGGGGTGCAACTGCAGATGCTGGTAATAGACGAGGGGTTCGGCACACAGGACGGGCAGGGCCGCGACAAACTCGTGAGCGCCATACGCTCGATACAGGAAGACTTTGAGAAGGTGCTGGTGGTAACGCATATCGAGGAGTTGAAGGGCGAGTTTCCGGTGCGCATCGACGTGGTGAAGACGGAGACGGGGTCGTATGTGATGGTGGTGTAATGCGTAATGCGTATTACTCGGAGGTGACGGTGATGGGGGAGGCTGAGGCAATCCAAAATCCAAAATCCAAAATCCAAAATTCCCGCTGGGGTTGGGTGGGGGTGGCGCTGGCGGAGTTGGGCGGAATTGGAGCGGTGGGGTTGCTGCTCTATTACCTGCCTTTGTCGAGGGCAGCTTCGTTGCAGAACGTGTGGGCCATGGATAGGGTGGTGGCTTACGCGTTGCTTTTCCTGGGGCCTTTGTTGGTGTTTCTGCCGCTGAGCCTGGCGTTGCGGCTGGGGCCGGTGTGGATGCTGGGGACAGCGTCGTGGGCGCTGCTGGGCTATTTGCTGGTGTTCACGGTGCCGCCCGACCGCCGGAGCGCGGACATATTTACTTATCTGGCGTTTCTGGGGGTGGTTTTCATCGCGCTTGGGTCGGCCTTCGCGGTGCCGCTGAGCGCCCTGAGCAAGCGGTTTTTGCCTGCGTCGGGGGTGGAATGGGTGAGGGCGGTGCGCCAGGGGTCGTTGCTGGCTTTGTTCGCGGTGGTCCTGATGGCGATGTCTCCGCTGGGGGTGCTCAACTGGCTGAACGTGCTGCTGGTTTTCACAATCGTGGCGCTGACCGAATTCTTCTTCCTGGCCAGGGCGTAGGGAGCTTTTCCCACCTTTTCCGGAAAACGCCAAGAACGCCAAGACGCCAAGATTTTATTGAATAGGCAGGCCGCCCGGTTTTCTTCGGGCCGTTGTGGCTGGGTAAAGATTGGCATGCAAACAGAAAAGCCGCCCGTG
>JBJMMB010000060.1:0-6464 GCA_045805005.1 Chloroflexia bacterium | reverse complement strand
GGTGCGCACTTCGGCGGTGCCGATCTCGAAGCCGGCCTCGCGGAGCATGTCGAGGTTTTCGTCCTGGCCGTAGTGGCTCCACCACATGGGGGCTCCCCAGCCTTCCCAGTCGCTCTCGCTTCCCTCCCAGGAGGTTGTAGCCAGGGTTGCGAGGAAGAGCCCGCCCGGCTTGAGCCAGTTGTGGATGCGCTGCATGAGCGCGGGCTGTTCCTCACGGGGGAGATGGATGATTGAGTAGAAGGCCACTACGGCGTCGAACGTGGAGGGCGGGAAGTCGAGCGCGGCCATATCGGCTTTGAGGAAGGTGGCAGCGGGGGCGTGCTGCCTGGCGAGGTCTAACTGCTTCTCGGAGATGTCCACACCTGTTACCGCGTAGCCATGGCCGGCCAGCCATGCGGTAACGGGCACGCCCGGTCCGCACCCCAGGTCGAGCACGGCGGCTCCGGGCGGCAGGAGGGCGGCCAGGTCTTCTAGAGCCGCGAGGGTGGTGGGGTCGCTGGGGTCCTTGCTCTCCAGGTAGCGCGGGGCCATCTGGTCGTAGCCTACTTCGACTAGCTTTTTGGGGTCCATCTGCCTTAGCGAGAGAAGTTTAAGGACTCAGGGTCCAAGTTATGTCCCCCCGGTGACCTGCATCGCTTCTCTGACAGAGTACGTGCAGCCAGTACAATCGATCCTTGCCCTTCATAAGGGGCTGCTCGATGGCGAGGAATGCGCCCTGCCACTGCCGTCCCTTCGCGTCGCTGAACGTCCATGTGCTGCACCCAGTCGGCCCCACGGATCCTTCACCGCTATTGGACCAACCCGCCCTCTGAAGTTGAGAGCTATAGTGGGTCACCACGCTCATCAGGTCCAACTGTGTGGTTAAGTTGCTACTTGATGTCCAGTGATCGTTCCCGCCGCTGCCGCTTACCGGCCCTTGCCGGTTCCCACGCGGCGGGGACAAGTCGGGGATAAGCCGCTCGCGCTCCCTGGGAAACGTCCGTAGGTCCTCATCGAGAAGGCGGCAGGGCGACCTCTCGGGATTGCTGTCCAGGATCAAGCACACCTCTGTGGCCGCGCTCGCCTCGTACACCGTTAGCAGCAGCGACGGACCTTCTTTGCTTTTGCAATATTTGTGGGTCTTCTCTCCATCTAGCCCTGAGGCGAACATGAAGCCGCCGCTTCGAACCACTCGGAATTCGGGTATGCTCCAACCCGCGGCCTGCATACGCCGGTCGTAAAAATCGAGGATGTCTTGCGGGGGTAGGGCCGAATCGAAAAGGATGCTATACCTGGGATAGTTCTTTTCGTTGCGCACCAGGCTGCCCGCGATGCGGCTATCTTCCAGGAAGGGTAAGTCCTCGGGCATGTCTGCGGGGATCTCCCCAACCAGGATATCCACCGCCTCCGAGAAATGGTACTCGCTATGGGATGACAAGAGACGCAGGGCCAAAGACCGCAACGCCACTTCCTTATCCCCAGCACGTCCGGCCTTCGAGCTTTCCAGTTCGTATCCGTCGCTCATTCCATTGCCCTCCTAATAAACCGGCGAACGTCACAGTAAATCTACCCCTCAAAAGCGTTCCTGTCCAGCCGGGCCAGGTCGCCTATGGTGTCGACCGCCATATCGGGGTCGGGCTTCTTGTAATACGAGGGATCGTCGGCATAGTGGCCCTGCTTTACCCAGACGGTGGTTAGGCGGTCGCCCATGAAGTCTTTTGAGCCCGCGAGGATTTTCTCTTTGTCGTCGATGAGCACATAGTGGTCGCCGGGGAGGCGGCGCATGACGTCTTCGAAGCAGGTCTCTTTGTGGGTGTAGATAAGGACGTCGGCGGGGCCGCCGACCGCCTCGGCCAACCCGGAGTTGGTTATCTTGCGGGGCTGGTAGTCGTCGTCCCCGTCGGAGAGGATAGCCACTTCGCCCATCGCGGTGAGGTGCTCCAGCGCCGGTATGCTGCCGGGGTAGACGTAGTTCGCGTAGGGCCAGTTGTTGATGAGGTCGGCGGCTTTGTCGGCCACCACCCGATCCTCCCACGAGTCGGCGAAGCGCTTAAGGGTCTCCGGGTAGTCGACCACGCTCCGCTCTTTGCGCACCTCGTCGTACAGCTCCCAGAAGCGGGCCGCGCCTTGCTCTCCCAGGAGGTTCAAGAGGGCGGCCTGCATATCGGCCTTGGCCCGGTCGTTATCGAGCAGCGTGTTGTCCACATCGAGTAGGAAGACGAGGGGAGATTTTTGCCTTTGGTTCATGCCTTTCTCCTTGGGGTTAGGGTTTTCCTGGTTGGGAACTGCATAGGGCGTGCCGCAAACTTTATGCAGGGAAGACCCCTGCACCCCCCGGCCCCCTCTCCCTGGAAGGGGAGAGGGGGAGTCTATTAATGAGTATTGGGGGACACCCCCAAACCCGCGGCAGGGAGATCCCTGCACCCCTTTGTTGTGTGAGTATTGAAGGGCGACCCCAAGCCCCCGGCAGGGAGGACCCTGCACCCCTTTGTTGGAGGGTCCTCTCCAAGCCCCTTGGTAGGGAGAGACCTCGCACCCCCTTTCACAAGGAGAGGGGGAGAATAATATGGGCATTGGGCGCCAATCCCCCAAGCCTCCGGCAGGGAGGACCCTGCACCCCTTGTTGTGGGGAGAGCACGAAACGCTCGGCAGGGAGACCCCTGCGCCTCGACGTTTCGGGCTTTAACTTGCACCCCTGATGCTCCGCTGCTATTCTTAACTCTATGGGAGTTCCAGCCGCGGGCGGGCCGCAGATCAAGCAGGGGAGGATGGTGCCTC
Source organism: Chloroflexia bacterium (assembly GCA_045805005.1). GTDB lineage: Bacteria > Chloroflexota > Chloroflexia > QHBQ01 > JADMIH01 > JADMIH01. The sequence continues at coordinate 3,707 of JBJMMB010000060.1, read as the reverse complement.
TGTTCACGCTACCGTCCACCGCCGGTGGCCTGTCCGGACCCGGAGCGTTGCGCAGCAAGTATAACATGGTGCTAGGGTTTGTAGGTAGCGACGGGGGCGCACGCTCGTATTTGCGGGCGCTGGCCGAGGTCTACCCGAGCGTGCTGGAAGAGCAGGCCAGGGTGATAGCGGTGGTTGTGGCCTCATCCGAGGAGGCGAGGGAATTAGCGGGCGAGCCGGCCCTTCCCTTCACGGTGCTGGCCGATGAGGGTGGGGCCGTAACGCGGCGCATGTTGGGCGAAGGTGCCGGGACCGGGCTGTGCGTGGCCGACAGGTATGGGGAAGCTTACTACGTTGAGGCGGTCCCCTCGGTCGAGCAGTTGCCCCTCCCACAAACGGCGGTGGACTGGCTGCAATTCATCGGCATACAATGCCCCGAGTGAAGCGACGGCTCCGAAAGCCGCTGGTTCAGCGGTGACGATGACGATGATTAGGGTTTGCTCAGCGTAAGCTTGTAAATCGTGTTGCGCCCCGCTTCGGCTATGACCAGGTTGCCGTCGGGGGCTACGCCGAGGCCATGGGGCAGCTTGAGACCAGAGGCCAGCACACGCGCCCTGCCACCTGCCGGGTCGATGCGCCAGATGTTGCCGTTGAGCGAGTTGGCGTAGATGCTGCCGTCGCGGCCCACCACCACATCATCTGGCTGGTATACGCGAGCCAGCACGGTGCGGCGTCCGGTCGTGGAGAGCCTGTAGACCGCGTTGCCGAACTCGTCGGCCACCACGATGCTGCCGCTGGCTTCCACAGCGGCCCCGGTCGGGCGCACGAAGCCCGTCGCGATGTTGCGGAGGGTGGTGCCGTCGCGGCTCATGCGCAGCAGGCGGCCATTGGGGCTGTCGGGGACCAGGATGTCGCCCGTCCTGGGGTCGAGGCCTAGGCCGTCTACGCCCTCCTTGCGAGTGTTGTTTGTGAGTTGCCTCAGCACCTTCTTAGCTCCGGTGCGGGGGTTCACCTCCAGCAGGCGATTGGTGCCCTGCTCGGCGACGACGAGCGCGCCGTCGCGGGCCACCACGATCCCCTCCGGCTCCTTGAGCCCGGTTGCGACAGCCACAGGCCTGGCGGCCCCTGCTCGCAGCACGTTCAGAGCGTTGTTGGAGAAATCGCCGAAGTAGATATCGCCGTTGGGGGCCACCGCAAGGTCGTCCGGGCTGCCGAGGCCGGAGGAGAGCACACGGAGCGTGCGCCCGGTGGCCGCCCTCGGCGTTGACGCAAACTGCGCCAGGGTAAGGGCCGAGGAGTTTGAACCGCTCGCCAGGGCGGATTGTGTAGAAGAGGAGGCAATGCCGAATGCAGCCAGTGAGGGCGCGCACAATAGCCCGAGCAGTAATATTGCCACCCGATTAGCGGGCATCCTTAGCGGGCTTGCGGCCCTTCGTTTGTTGTCCATGGTCTATTCCGCACCTTTCAAGCGCCTCGTCGGGTCCATCTCCCGCTTCGTCTCGGTACTTTTGTATACAATACGGGAGATATTTTCAATGGCCGGAGGGAATGTTCGATGCATCTTCGCCGTTTTCTAATTTTCTGTTGCCTGGTTATGCTGGTGGGGGTAGCGCCCGCGGCCACCGGGGCTCCCGCCTCCCCGCTCGCGGCCTCGACCCCTTCGCTTGGCCTCGAGCCGCTGCCGCCGGGGGTGCAGGTGCAGACGCTGATTGAGGGGATGAACCAGCCGGTGGCGATGGCGTTCGACCCCGTGGGGCGGCTTTTCTACACGGAGAAGACCGGGGCCGTGCGCCTGTTCGCCAACGGCACTCTGCAGCCCAACCCGGTGATCAATTACAACGTCGACAATTGCTCGGAACGGGGGCTGCTGGGCATCGCTATCGACCCCAACTTCAGCCAGAACCATTACATCTACATCTACTATACGCAAGGCTCGAGCTGTGGGGCGACGGAGAACCGGGTGGCCCGTTTCGTGGAGAACAACGGCGTAGGCTCCAACTCGGTCGATATCTTCTCTTCACCTCAGACGGCGGGCAACCACGACGGGGGGAACATCCACTTCGGCCCCGACGGCAAGCTGTACGTCTCCATAGGAGAAAACGCCACCCCCGCCAACTCGCAAGACGTGACGGCCAGGAATGGCAAGCTGCATCGCATCAACCCGGATGGCTCGACGCCCACCAACAACCCGAACTTCAACAGGCCGGGCGCGCTCCCTTCGCTCTACGCCATAGGGCTGCGCAACAGCTTCGACTTCACCTTCGATCCTGTGGTGAGGGGCAGAATATTCGCGAGTGAGAACGGGCCGGGGTGTGACGACGAGATGAATCGCATCGAGGCGGGGTTCAACTACGGTTGGAGGCCCAACTACCCCTGCGACGACGACAACCCGGACCCCGCATACAACAACATACCACCGCTCTGGCACGTGGACACCCAAAGCTGCTGCACCGCGCCCACGGGGATAACGGTGTATACCGGCGACCAGATACCGCAGTGGCACAACCACCTCTTCATGCTCAACTACCAGTCCAGTCTGTACCACTTCTACTTGAATGCCGACCGCACAACCCTGACTGCGGCGAACAGGGTGGAGAACATCGGGGCGGGCCTCGATATAGAGACCGGCCCCGACGGCGCTCTCTACTTCATCGAGGGCGGGGGGTACAACCCCGGCAGCCTGAAGCGTTTCGTGGGAACGGGCGGAGGCGCTACTCCCAGCGCCACGCCCACGAACGCTCCGTCGCCCGCCACCACCGCCACGGTAACCCCCGCACCGGCCCCGCAACTCCCCGGCAGCGGCAGCCGCACCTTCAAGGAGACGGGCAAGACGGTCACGGGTATCTTCCTCAACTATTGGAACAGCCACGGCGGCCTGGCCCAGCAGGGCTACCCCATCTCGAACCTTTTGCAAGAGGTATCCGACCTGAACGGCAAGCCCTACACCGTGCAGTACTTCGAGCGGGCGGTGTTCGAGTACCACCCCGAGCTCCAGCCCCCCTTCAACGTGCTCCTCTCGCAGCTCGGCACCTTCCAGTACCGCAAGAAGTACCCCAATGGCGCTCCCGTCCAGAAGCCCAACACCTCCACCGGCTCGGTGCTCGTGCCCGAAACGGGCAAACGGCTGGGCGGGCGCTTCCTACAATACTGGCAGCAGCACGGCGGACTCCTCCAGCAGGGCTACCCCATCTCCGACGAGTTCACGGAGGTATCTGACCTCAACGGTAAGCCCTACCTGGTCCAATACTTCGAGCGGGCGGTATTCGAGTACCACCCGGAGAACGCCGCGCCGTATGACGTGCTTCTCTCCCAACTTGGCACTTTCAGATATAGAGAGAAGTACGGGAGGTAGCCCACACATTCGCACATCCCCCACCCGCCGTGTATAATCTCCAGATAAGAGCATTATCCACAACAGAGCGCGCCGAGCCTCGCGAGGGGCCTCATGGCGAGAGGGGGAACCACCATCATGCAGCGCACAGGGCTAGACCCGAGGACCAACGGCAACGGCTATCATACGAGCAACGAAGCTCCACATAAGCGCGAAATCGTATCTGACGAAGAGAAGTTCGGGCGCGAGGGACTTACGTTCGACGACGTATTGCTGGTGCCGGCGTACTCCGAGGTGCTGCCCGTGCCGCAGGATATCTCCACCGCCAGCGTCTTCACCCCCAACATCACCCTCAACGTGCCCATCGTGTCGGCGGCCATGGACACCGTCACCGAGG
>JBJMMB010000059.1:0-3484 GCA_045805005.1 Chloroflexia bacterium | reverse complement strand
GCCTCAAGCGCCACGGGCCCCAGCCTCAGCAGGGTGCGCGCCGCGTCCCTGTAATGTGCGATCCTGTACTGGTTGGCCCCAGCCATCTGCAGCAGCGTGGCGCAATTGAACAGCACCTCGGCCGCCTGCTCATGGGTAATCGCCGGCTTGTTGCTCAACAGTTTCAAGTTCTCTCTGCTCATCTCTTTACTCTCTTTGCTCAGACTCTAATCTCAACTACAATCCCGAACTCTCGTTCTAATTATACACGTAAATTCGCGATAAGTCAAGTGTTTCCCTCATCATCTCCGGGTACGGGTACGGCCCTGGCTGCCTAGAATTCAGGTCGGCCAATAACGCCACCAGGGGGCAGATCAGCAAGATCGTCTACAACGCCGTTACCGCTCCCTAGCCTACCGGCAGCTGCCGGTAAGCTGTAAAAACCAGGAACCTCGCCCTCGGGCGAGGTTCCTGGTTTTGGTATTTCTCCTGTCCCATTGAACATATCAGGAATATTAATTTCTCCCCACCCGTATTGACAAAATCGACAATACTGCATTATTATTACGCCAACGAGTCTGGAGGCGTTTTCTCTAAGCCCATGCAACTTCATGCGTAACGCGCATGTGCCTCTACGTCTCGGCTGATTGTTTCGTGCAGTGGAAAGGAGAAGGAGTACATGTCAGCGGTAAAAGAGATAGGTAAACGAAGGCGTTACCTGCTGCTCCCGGTTCTGGTGCTGATCCTGGCCCTCGTGGTCATGGCGAAAGCTCCCATGTCGGGCTCGTCGTCTACGGTGACGGCGGGGGCAGACCCAGGTAAAGCGTCCGGCCCGCAGGCGGCCATGCCCAGTGGGGGAGCGGGGTCTGGAGGGGCTACGGCCAACCCCTCCGGCGAGACCACCCTACCCGGGAGCATAGTGGTGGGTCATTCCGTAAAGAATGACGTCTCCCCGCCCCTGCGCGACATCCCGCCCGCGCCCTACCAGGCATCCCAAGAGGCACCCGAGAACCGGCAATTGCCCATTGTCCACAAGACCGAGCGTGTCAAAGACCCGGTGGTGCAGAACTGGTTCGGGGCGCTCGCCATGCCTACCCCCATCGTCAACGTCGATGGCATCAATTCTACGACTTCGGGCTGCGGCTGCTACCCGCCCGATACCCAGGGAGATGTCGGCCCTAACCACTATATACAGTGGGTCAATAGCTCCTTCCAGATTTTCGACAAGACCGGCGCTACTCTGCAGGCCGCCCGCCCCGGCAACACTCTCTGGGCCGGGTTCGGTGGGACATGCCAGACCAGCAATAGCGGCGACCCTATCACTCTGTATGATCCCCTCGCCGACCGCTGGATGATGAGCCAGTTCACGACTTCCGCTCCTTTCTACCAGTGCATCGCGGTTTCCAGCAGCCCCGACCCGTTGGGCACCTGGAACCGCTACGCATTCCTGGTCAGCTCTACCCTGCTTAACGACTACCCCCACTTCGGCGTGTGGCCCGATGGCTACTACATGACCTCCAACCGCTTCCTCGGCACGAGTTACGACAGCCCTGCGATCCTCGCTTTCGACCGTGTCAAGATGATAGCCGGCGACCCTGCCACCTTCGTACTGTTCAACCCGGGCAACTACTTCTACGCTCTGCTGCCCGCCGACCAGGACGGCCCGACCCCTCCGCCCGCGGGCGCTCCTAACTATGTTGCTACAACTTCCGGTACCAGCAACACGATGCGCCTTTGGAAGTTCCACGTCGATTACACCACTCCCCTTAGCTCCACGCTCACCGGCCCGGTGAACGTGATCACCGCTCCTTTCGACCCGGACATACCCTGCACCGGTTCGCAAGGCCGCAGCTGCATCCCCCAGCCGGGCACTACTGTCGGCCTGGATGCGCTGGGCGGCAGACCCATGTACCGTCTTGCCTATCGCAACTTTGGGGATCACGAGTCGCTAATTACCAACCAGACCGTCGTCGCGAACGGCGTAACCGGTCTCCGTTGGTATGAAGTGCGCGATCCAGGCGGGCGGCCTTACATCTACCAGCAGGGCACTTATGCCCCTGACTCCAACTACCGCTGGATGGGCAGCATCGCCATGGACAAAGACGGGAACATTGGCCTGGGATACAGCGTGTCCAGCTCCACCGTCTTCCCCTCGGTGCGCTACACTGGACGCCTGTCCACCGACCCACTCGGCACCATGCCCCAGGGCGAGGCTGAGATGGTAGCGGGCACCGGCTCGCAGACCGGCTCCGGCAACCGCTGGGGCGACTACAGCATGATGACGGTCGACCCCTCGGACGACTGCACATTCTGGTTCACGGAGGAGTATCAGCAGATAACCACCTCCGTCAATTGGCGCACCCGCATCGGCTCGTTCAAATTCCCCTCCTGCGGGGCTGCTACGCCGACGGGCACGCCACCCACCGCCACGCACACTCCTACCGCCGCCCCCACCTCCACACCCACGGCCACGGCCTGCGCTAACTACACGAGCGCCACAGCTACCGCCACTATCGAGCCAGGTACTACCGATATCGGCAACCACTGCGACGACTGCACAACGTACATCACCCTACCCTTCCCTGTGAAGATGTACGACCGCACCTTCAGCAATGCCTACGTAAGCTCCAACGGCATTGTCCAGTTCAACAGCAGCGACAACGCCTTCGGCAATGCCTGCCTGCCCGTGCCGGTCTTCGAGTACTCTGCCGTCGCCTTCTGGGACGACCTGACAGATAATGCGACGGGCGATGGGGTCTTTACTTCGGTCACCGGTAGCGCGCCAAACCGGGTGTTCAATGTCGAATGGCGGTCGCATATACTCTCTAACAACTCCGTGGCCAACTTCGAGATACGGATGTTCGAGGGGCAGCGGACGCTCGAGATGATCTACGGCACGTTGGGACAGCCTGGGACCGGGCAGACGGTGGGCGTCATACGAGATATGAGCATCTTCTCCCAGTACTTGTGTAACACGTCAGGCCTGGCCGCGGGCACGAAGATCACTTGGACCGCGCCTGCCTGTTTCAACGTAACCGACACGCCCACGCCGCTGCCCACCCATACGCCTACCAACACTCCGGCGGTCACCAACACCCCATGCGTCATCACCTTCACAGACGTGCACTCCACCGACTACTTCTACGACCCCGTTACCTACCTTTACTGCCACGGTGCTATCTCCGGCTACGCCGATAACACCTTCCGCCCCGGCAACCTCACCACCAGAGGGCAGTTGTCCAAGATAGTTGTCCTGGCCGAGGGCTGGCCCACATACACCCCGCCTAACCCTACCTTCACTGACGTGCCTGAATCTAACGCCTTCTACAGCTACATAGAAACAGCCTACCACCACGACATCATCTCGGGCTACACCTGTGGCACCAACTGCCTGGAGTTCCGGCCGGGCAACAACGTGACGAGGGCGCAGCTCACCAAGATAGTGGTGCTGGCCGAGAACTGGGAGATAACCCCACCGAGCGTGGCCACCTTCCGGGACGTACCG
>JBJMMB010000058.1:0-7119 GCA_045805005.1 Chloroflexia bacterium | reverse complement strand
GACGAGTAGGGTGGCTGGTGGAAATAAACTATCTTCCACGGCTCGGTGGCACTTGCCAGCCTGGTGCGCAGCCAGTTCGCCTGCACCGACCCCGAGGTGTTCCCATCCGGCTCGTTGGGATCGGCATCTATCGCAAAGAAGTGGACAGGTCCGGAGGCGAAGTCGTAATACCGCTCGTTGTTGGGGAGGGAGAAGTAGTTGTAGTACGGCTGGGGATTACCCGCAGCCCCCCAATCATGGTTACCGAGGGAGGGGAAGAACTTGTTGGTGGTGGCACCAGGGCCATAGGAGCCGGAGTAGGGGAAGATGTAATCGTGGAAGTACTGACCAATATTAGGGTCGATATCAGCAGCGAAGCCGTCCTCATAGTTATTATCGCCAACAGTAATAACAAGGTCGGGGTTCCAGGAGTGGATCATGGCTGCCACCTGTCCCTCTTCCGGGTAGCTAGCAGCCCCGTAGTCGCCTATTACCGCAAAACCTAGGTTGGTCGTGGGGAGGGATTGGGCACCGGTGCCCTGAGGGCGGCTAGCCAGGCGCCCGGTCACTATAGCCAGGAGCACCGGCAACAGCAGCGCGAACAAAACGGGGCGCAGCCGCGATGCACCGGCAATATTCCTCGTCATTACCCCTCCCTTAATAGGCCCGCATCAAGAGAAAGATACAAAGGCTAGCCGTGCTCTAGATTTGTAGCTTCAGTTTAGCATTGTACACAATTGTAGAGTTCGTTACACTGTCCGATTTCTTTCAATCGTGGACGATGACGCAGTCTCTAATTCTTTCAGTTCTGTAATGTTGTGACTCCATAATAAAAAGCCGAAATCGCCTTCTGGCGATTTCGGCTGCGCAGCCCTGAATTTAACCCGGCCAATGTACCGGTCCGTCAATCTCCGATGCGCACTTCCAACTGTACGGTCCCACCTCCGGGCTGCTCCCCGCTCTGCCCGACGGCTTCGAGTAGATCGAAGTAGAGCTGACTGTGCTTGGCCGACCCCTGGGCCGCCTGTTCCTCGATGCACGCGAACAGCTCGCCTATCTCCCCGCCATGGGAGCTCTCCACCAGGCGAGCAACCTCCCGGCGAAAAGTGGGACGCAGCCGCCATAGATGCAGGGCCGCGACGGAGCGCCCGAGTTGCCGGGCTAATTCGGCCTCGCTGCCTGGGTTGCGGGCAAAAGTGGGTGCGGCCAGCCACCGCATGTAAGCAAGCTGCGCCGGGGACCACTCGGAGGGCCGGGCAGTCGTGCTGCGCGCATCGCGTGCCATTTCGGGCGATAGCGGGCGGGTTGTCTGGGATGCCACCGTATGAATGCTCATGAGGTTATCCTACAAGCTAATTAACGTGACTGTCTACCGCCAGTGCAACTCTCCAGGCCCAAAGCACCCGCCTGATTGCGCCGGTTGCACCCTCAGCCACAGGATACTCCAATGGGCACCGGTTGTATATGGCACAAACGTACCACGGATGTGGATAACTCAGTACTACTCCTCGCGTGCGGATGTGGATAACTCAGTACTACTACCTTTGCTAAGCATTATCTGTGCCTGGGCCTCAATTGTAGCAAGCGAGTTCATCGCAAGTAGACAGGTGAATATGGGGAGACCCCCAGGGCTCCAGCAGAAAACCCATGTACACCTATCCTCACGGTGAAATAGGGGGAGCGCCATCGTGGCCGAAATTCTCTCTTTGCAGAGCGAAGTCCACGACGTTCACCACCCCGTCTCCGTTGAACTCCGCCCGGTCATCATAACCAACCTGCCCCGCCGACTTGCCGAACGTGCTCTTCAGGATGGCGAAATCGACCGCGTTTACGACGTTGTCGTTGTTGCAGTCCCCCGCCCTCATCAGTCCCATCTCCGCGCCGGTGACCGCTCCCGCCAGCGACACCGTGCCCGCGTTAGCCAGGTATTTGGGGTCCTTCACCCTCCAGTTGTACGTGCCCGCCGGGAAGGTACCCACCGATACCGTGAAGAACCCGCTCGCGTCGGTTGCGAGGTTCCTGAACTCCTGGTCCGGCCTACCCGAGGCGAGCCGCAAGGTAAGCGTGATCGGCAGCGCCTGCCGCGGGTCGGGTTGCGGTGGCGGGCCCTGCCAGGTCACGTGCCCCACGAAGGGTGTGGTCGGGAACCGCGAAGCGCTCGTCCACGTTCCCCAGCTCCCAAGCTGGAATGGATCGGGGATGTTCTGTGTGTACTCCTCAAAGTGCCACAGGGTCACACCGTCAGCCGGGTCAAGCACCGAGCCCGAGTAATCGCCATACCGCAGCGCGTCCTTGCCCACCTCGGCCATCTCCCCGGCCTTGATCACCCCCTCCGGCCCCATCTCGCCCAATGGGTCGCTCGCGAGCCGCCCCGTGTGGCGTATGCCGATGAAGTCATTGAGCGACGAGAACACGTACGAAAGCTCCACGTTTCCATACCTGTCCACGGCCACATTAGGGTAGGCCCGCGACTCATTGGTGCCACTGATGATCCCCTGCTGCTGCAGCGAAGGCGCGCCGTTCAAATTCCCAAGCTGATACCACTGTATGCAGTCCGTCACGCTCGTACCCGCGTTGCAGCCGATAGCGTGGGTGGCATAGAGCGTACCGTTCCACCATATGGCCCCCAGGGTGCGATTGTCTACGTACCCCGCGGGCGGCATGGGCTGGCCGGGTGCGGGTTGCAACATCGGCACCGCCTGCAAATAAAGTGCCACGTCCACCCCACCGGCCTGCTCGAAGACGTTGGCCCCGAAGGGATCGGTCCACCGCCACAGCGTCACCCGGCTGCTCCCCGGCGTGCTCGAGGAGTTGACGAAGTAGTTAGTGGGGCTGGGCAGTCCTCGGTTGAATAACGCCGGGCGTATGGTGTCTGCCGGGGTCAGGTCCGAGTTGAGCACCACATCCGTATACACCTGTGTGACCGTGATCGCCCCAGCGTACATCTGCGCCTTAGGGAAGGCATTCACCCGCGCAGAGGTGTTCTGCTCGAAGCCGGGCGGGAAGACGTTGCCGGTTGTGTACAGCGCCGTCTGTCCCACCGAGATATGCGGGAAGTCATAGAGGGCCGGCAGCCCGTTCTGCAACTGCTGGAAGCAGTAGCGATTCCACGTGTCGGTGGGATCCCCCGAAGTCGACACCGCGAGGCTCACGTAGGAGTCGTCGGTCGCCGAGTTGAACCGCAGGATGCCCACCGTGAACCGGTCAGCGGCGGGGTCATAAGCAGCTATCCCATCAGAGCTCGACAGCCCCGACGGCCCGCACCCATTGAAGAACGCGTCAAAGCTTATCGATGGCGTCTGCGGCGACCCCGACTTGTTGAACACCCGAAACGCCTGGTTCACGTCCACGATCACGTGGTTCGGCCCCGCCGCCATATCCCCATCCGGCGGCAAGCAAAAACAGGACGACCCCTGCCCCGCCGAGTCGTTGATATCTATCCCGTTGAACCCCGTAATAACCGCGGGTGCTCCGTACCCCAACGGCTCAGACAAAATGCTGAGTGCCGAGTGCCGAGAGCCAAGTATGCGCTCCGGCCCCCTCCGGTTAGACTGGAAGGGCAGGACCCCACCCCGGCTCTGCGCCCCTGTAGGCGGGGCGGGCAGCGCCCTCAAGTCCACCACGCTCCGCGAGGCCGCGGGCGTGGTGACCGGGCTCCCAGTTCGCCCCGCGCTCCCAAGACTTCGCGCCTCCGCGCCCCACCCGCCAAACACCACCAATAAACTAGCTATCCCAAGCAAGCATACGGCAGCCGCCGTGCGCATGGTTGCAACAATTATGCGAGACATGATCCTTCCCTCCTTTTTGGCTAACAGGGCGGGCCCCGATGCCTGCTCTGATCGTCAGCCACCCGCATCCAGAGTAGCCCGCCCAAACCCACCGTAGGGGCGCGGCATGCCGCGCCCTGTCCGCCCACCACCCAACATCCAGGTAATCCACCCAAACCCGCTGTAGGGGCAGGCCCCCGTTGCCTGCCCTTGCAGGCCGATGCCGACCCCGGCCTTGGTGGCCCACGACTAGGGCAGGCAACGGGGGCCTGCCCCTACGATTACCTTGGTACTGCCGACTGCCGACTACGGCGAGGCCGGCGGCGCGCCCGACTGGCCGAAGTTGGCCTTCAACAGGCTGAAGTCGACCGAGTTGACCACGGTGTCGCCCGTGAAGTCCGCCCGGTTGTCGTATTGCGATTGCCCCACCGATTGCCCAAAGGTGTTCTTCAGCATCACGAAGTCGGTGGCGTTGTCCACGTTGTCGTTATTGCAGTCCCCGGCCCTCTGTAAGCCCATCTCCTGCTGGGTCGAGGCTGCTCCAGCCAGCAGCACCGTACCCGAGGTGGCCAGCCAGCCTGGGTTCTGCTGCGGAGGGCTGGCCCCCACCTGCGCGCTCTTCGCGCGCCAGGTGTACACTCCCGGCAGCAGGCCGCTCACGTTAGCCGTGAAGAAGCCCCTCGCGTCCGTGGTCATCACCGGGTAGTTGATCTCCGTAGCCGCCGACCGCAAAGTCAGCGTGATAGGCAACTGCTGCAATGCGCTGGGCTGCGCGGGCCTTCCTTGCCAGGTAACGTGGCCCACGAGCACCGACATGGGCGTGCTGGTGGCCGTGGGAGTCGAACATGCCGAGTTGCTGTTGATCCTCAGCCCCCACCCGTACAGTGTGCCCTCGTCCGGCACCGCCGTGTCCTTGATCTCCAGCACCCAGGTTCCCGATGAGGACTGCCCAGCCAGCGCCGACAACGGGCTCACCGGGCGGTAGGTGCCCGTGCCCGGAGGGCAGGTGCTCCCCATGGCCAGGCTCGCGCCATCGGCCAGACTGAAGCCCGTGTTTGCTTGCGTCCAATCAGGGTCGCCGTCGCAAATGCCCCCAAAGAGTTGCACCCGCGTGCCCGAGGGGGTTATCAGTGCCACCGTCAGGTCCGACGGGTATGTGTGGTCTATCGTGACGCCCGTTACCTGCACGCTGGCAATCACCGGCCCGTTGTTCACGGTGAGGCTCGAAGTGATTGTCAGCACCTCAACGATAGTCTTCGGCACGTCGGCGCTCTGGTAGTTGACCGAGCATACGGGCGTGGGCGTGTTGGTGGGCGTGGACGTAGCAGTGCGCGTGCGCGTCGGGGTATTCGTTGGCAGCGGCGTGGGTGGGGTGCCCGTCACTGTGGGCGTGGGCGGACCCTGACCGCACTGCGGGAACCGGACGCTGCCTATGCGCGTCTGCCAATTGGCCGAGCTGGTCCTCTCGTAATACTCGTTCGTGTACCAGAACGTGCAGTCGTCGGTCGGGTCTATGCCGATGGAGCTGTAGTCCCCCCACCGCGGCGCATCCGACCGCGTCTGTATGCCCCCGCCCCCGATGAGCGTGTTTTCACCCTGCGACAGCACCCCCGGCGGGTCCGAGGCCAGTCGCCCCGCGTAGCGAATCGACGGAAACACGGAGCTGCTCGAAACGCTGTAGCCCACCGCTATGTTTCCGTCGTGGTCCATGCCGATGCTACCCATCCACCGGCTGTCGCTGTCGGGCGCGTAGGTCCCCTGCTGGTATATCGACAGCGAGCCCCCCGCGTTGCGCACTTCGTACCACCTCACCCCCGCCTGGCCCGCCCCGTCCGCGTCCACGGTGTGATTGAGCACCAGCGCCTCGTGGTCCCCGAAGTTGCGGTACGCTATCTTGAACATCAGGCGGTCGGCCAGGTCCTCCAGGGCCACGGTGGTGCCGGGCTGCGGGATGCAGGCCCCCCTGTCGGCGTCGCAAAGCACGCTGTCGAAGGGAGCCGTTGCCAGCGAGGCGGCTTGGGTGAAGGTCGAGTTGGCCGAATTGGCCCAGTCCACGTGGAACCTGTATATGTCCACCTCGTCCCTGGGGGAGTCGTCGAAAAACTCGGCGAAGTAGCCTGGGCTACCCGCCGGGGGCGGTGTCGTGCCGTCCAGGTCCGCCGGCAGCATCCCGCCGTGAGGCGAGTCGAGATGGAAGTACTGCATCGTTGCCGAGGAATCGCCCGCCAGCATCTTGGCCCGGTCGAACGCGAAGTTGCCCGCCCCGGCGAATGTCACGGGGCTCGAGAACTCGTTAGTGGTCATGTAGTAAGCGTCGGGCCAAACCCCCAGGTGCGGGTAGTCCTCGAAGTTGGCCGGGTGGGTCATGAACTCGTACCGGTAGTAACTGCCGGTCGGGTCGCCGGTGGTGGATATAGCGATGCACTCGTAGGTCGGGCCGCTCTCCCTGCTCGGTATGGAGAACTGGCTGAGCAGCCAGCGATCGGCCAAGCTGTCGTAAAGCGTCACGGTGTCGCCGTTGTTATCCACGGCACACGTCCCCGGGAAGCCGCTCCAGAGCGTGTTGCCGAGAACCGGCCCCAGCAGCACGTTACCGCTCTTGTCGAATATCTTGAGTCCGATATTCACCCACTGCACGTAGTGGTTGGGGCCAACGTCCCCGTTGGTATCGGGCGGCAGCACACCCAACCCGTTGTTGGTATTGTAGTTGTCCTGCTGGCTGTACCCCTCGAAGGTGATCAGTGGCGGGGGCATCATCAGCGGTCCGAAACTGCTCTGTACCACCGTATCCACCCTCAGATACTTGGGCACCGCGCGCCTCACCTTACGGAACGACTCCTCGTTCCTGTCCTCCCTGGCAGGCCCCACCCCCGCCGCGGCGGGCCGCATATCCCGCAAAGGCGCCGACACGTCGCTATGCGAGGCATGTATCACCACCGGCCTGCTGAGCGCCACCGGTCTTCCCGGCACGGTAGCCCCCGCCTGGCTCGCGGGCAGGCCACCCCCCAGCGCGCCCATGCCCGTCACCTTAGAGAACACCAGCCCAGCGGGCTGCGACCCGTCCGACTTAGAATTTGCCATCGATATGCCGGCCACAAGCAGGAGCGCCGCCACGAGTACCGCTACCCGCCTGGCCGCGTACCGCGAACCACGTTGTTCGTTGCCGGTTGCTAACATATACTGCTCCTTTCTTGGGCGTTGGGTGTTGGGGTCTGCACTCCTCCTCGCGTAGGGGCTCTGCTTGCCGCGTCCTTTTCCCACACCGCCCAAACCTACCGTAGGGGCAGGCCCCCGTTGCCTGCCCTGGTCGCCTACCACCCAAAGCCCAGAGTGCCCAAACAGGGCAGGCAACGGGGGCCTGCCCCTACGATTC
>JBJMMB010000057.1:0-8662 GCA_045805005.1 Chloroflexia bacterium | reverse complement strand
TGATTGCCTGTGGGACTGCGAGGTGACGACCAGGGAGATAGGCTGCGAGAGCGTTTCGATGAGCACCCTGGGAGCTCGGGAGCGACTCAAATCCCTGGTCGACGATCCGTTTGAAGCAGGCCAGGTAAGGCAAGCGGCAGCCAGGCGACTTGCCGGCACTTGATTCGGGGAGACAGCACCTCTTATAATGCGGTGGCTGAAAGCCGGCCAGGTTCCACCAGGCATCCCATGAATCTTACTCCAAGACATCCGCCCACCCGCCTCCTTCTCACGCTCGCGCTCCTCTTTACCCTGCTGGCGGCAGCCTGCGACAGCCCGGTGGGGCCGGACCAGCAAGCGCCTGCGCCTTCCGAGCAAGTGGCGACTCCTACGGGCGGGGTGCAGGAGCCAACCGCGACGGTTGCGGCGCGGGTAGCCGCTCCCACGGCAGAGAGCCAGGCGCCCACGGCAGGAACGGAGGCGACGGAGGTCACGGACGCGGCTACGGTAGCCTCTCCTACAGCGGAGGAGGACGAGCCCGCGCCCACTGAGGTGACGGCCACGAGCACTGGGGAGGAGATGACGGCGTTGCAGGCCTTGGGCGTGCTGAAGCAGAAGGCGCTGGCCTGGCAGGCGGACGCGCGGCTGGGCCTGCTGAGCAACGTGCGGCCCGGGCAGCAGAAGAACCTGCTGGGGGACGCGATGGGCAAGCCCGAAATCTACGAGCCGACGCCGGACGGCAAGGGGCGCGATTGGACGCTGGTGGCTGTTTCGCCCTCGGCCCGCGGGGCCATAGCGATTGGCATGGACGGCACGCGGGTTGACCTGGTGAAGGCGGGGGCGGTGACGGCTGATACGATAGACCTGTTCGCGGGGGCCGGGGCGGCGGGGCTGGCACTTAGCGACCTCAACGTGGCGGGATTGGCCGACTCGGATAAGATCGTAGAGGAGGCGCGCAAGCGGAGCAAGACGGGCGATGTTGGAGTGGCGCTGCTGGCTCCGGACGGCCTGGGGCTGGGGCCGCTGCCCACCCCGCAGGCAGGTGGCGCGCCCCCGCAGCTTGCTTACGAGTTGTTCAACTCGGACAGCTACCAGCAAAGCTTCATCTTCTTCGACGCGAAGACGGGCGCGGTCGTGCTGGATAGCTCCTCGCCGTGAAAGAGGGGGCGAGCGGGCACGGGTTGCTGGGGAGGCTGCTGGCGAGCAGGCGGGTGACCGTGCTGTGGGGGCGGCTACCGCTGCCCAAGCGGGTGAGGACGGGTATCATCTGGCTGCTGAACCCGAAGTTCACGGTGGGGGTGGTGGGACTGGTGCGCGACGAGGAGGGGCGGGTGCTGCTGCTGCGGCACACCTACCGGCCGGGCCGGCCCTGGGGCCTGCCTGGTGGCGGCCTGCGGCCGGGGGAGAGCCTGGAGGACTGCATCCGGCGCGAGGTGCAGGAGGAGGCCCACATGAAGGTGCAGGTGGACAGACTGCTGTCGGGGGCCGCGCACTTCGACCGCCGCCTGGTGGACATGATATTCGCTTGCTACCCCCGCCCTGGCGAGAGCCTGGATACCTTCAAGCCCAGTGCCGAGATCGCCGAGGCCCGCTTCTTCCGTGTAGACGAGATGCCCGAAGACATGTCGAAGAGCCAGCGGAAGTTAGTGTTGGTGGCCGTAAGGCAGATGGACTTGTGAACGTGAAACGTGAGGATGTCAGGCGTGGCTGGAGCGCATCCTGGCATGAAATTTGAGGCAGGACCGGCAGACAGCACATGTCACGTTTGGAGGTATCAGGAACAAGTCAGCAATAAGAGAGGCACATGATGAACGAACCTACGACAGGCAATCAGTTCGTTAATCCGCAGCAATTGGCACCGCCTACAGGGTATACGCATGCTGTGATGGCGTCGGGCGGCCGAATGGTCTTCATTGCCGGGCAGGTTGCCCTTGACCCGGTAGGCAAGATGGTTGGCCCAGGCGATATGCGCGCCCAAACCGAGCAGGTCTTCAGAAACATCCAGATAGCGCTTGAAGCGGTAGGGGCCGGTTTCGATGACGTAGTGAAGCTCACGTACTACATACGCGACATCAGCCAGATGGCCGCCATCCGTGAAGTGCGGGACCAGTTCATCAGCGCGAATCGCCTACCGGCGAGCACAGCGGTTGAGATCAGCCGGTTGGTGCGGCCGGAGTTCTTGATAGAAATAGACGCTATTGCCGTAGTAGCTTAGACAGACACAGGCAATTGCGTATTATGTTTTCTGCTCCTCGCCCGCGAAGCGAGGCAGCACGTCGAGCACGCTGGCGCAGAGCTCGTAGCGGCCGAAGGAGGGCATGAGGTAGACGCCTGCGTAGCGGGTGTGGGCATGGAGGAGGAGCTCCTGGGCCATTTCCACGCCTGCCTGGCGGCCGTTGGGTCCGGCCTCGAACATGCGGGCCAGCACGAACTCGGGGATGACGATGCCGGGCACCTCGTTATGCAGGAACTCGGCGTGGCGGTGGCTTTGCAGGGGCAGGATGCCCATGAGCACGGGGACGTTGAACTGCTTGACGCTGTCCAGGGTGCGCTCGACCAGCTCAAGGTCGTACACGGGCTGGGTCATGACGAAGTGGGCTCCCGCTTCGAGCTTCTGGCCGAGGCGGTCTATCTCCAGGGGGAGGTCGCCCGCGGTGGGGTTGAAGGCGCAGCCTATGAGGAAGTCGGTGGTGCCGCCTATGCTGTTGCCGGCTATGTCCACGCCCTGGTTGAGCCGGGTGAGCAGCTTGACGAGGCCGATGGAGTCGATGTCGAATACGGCCGAAGAGCCGAGTTTCTCTACAGGGTTGGGGGCATCGCCGGTGAGGGCCAGGATGTGCCTCAGGCCCATGGCGTGGGCGCCGAGCAGCTCGGCCTGGATGCCCATGAGGGTGCGGTCGCGGGTGGTGAAATGGGGTATGACGGGCAGGTTGACCTGCTGGAGCACCTGGTAGCAGACGGCTAGGGCGCTCATGGAGGCGCGGCCCAGGGCGCTGTCGGTGACGTTGACGGCGTCGACCCCCTTCTCCCTGAGCATGTGCGCCCCGGCCAGCAGCTTGGTGGGGTTCACGCCACGCGGTGGGGCCAGCTCGATACTCACTACGAACTCTTTGCCAAGCCTCCAGGCGAAGGAGCCTACCTCGTCGTGGACCGACACCCGCTCCTCGACTTCTTCAAGGAGGGTTGAGCCCTGGGAGGCGCGGGGGGCCGGAGCCTCCGGCTCGGCGACCTGCACGGAGGCAGAGGTGGAGGGTTGAGCGCCGTTACCGCCCCAAGGGCGGCCGGGCACCTCGGCAGGAGGGGGGGCCTCGACCGTCTGGCGCAGCGCCTCGGCCAGGGCCTTGATATGGGAGGGGGTGGTGCCGCAGCAGCCGCCGAGGATGCGCGCCCCGCCCGCGGCCATGCGCTGGGCGAAGGTGGCCATGTAGTCGGGCGTGGAGACGTAGACTATGCGGCCGCCAACCATCTCGGGCCAGCCCGCGTTGGGTTGGGCAGAGATGGGGAGCTTTGTATGGGCGGCCATCTCGGAGATGACGCGGGCCATGCGCTGCGGGCCGGTGGAGCAATTGGAGCCTATCACGTCGGCGCCCATCTGCTCGAGGGCGATAGCCACCTCCTCGGGCGTGTTGCCCACCTGGGTGCGCCCGTCCTCCTCGAAGGTCATCTGGGCCACGATAGGCAGGTCGCACACCTCGCGGGCGGCGATGAGGGCCTGGCGCATCTCTTCGAGGTCGCGCATGGTTTCCAGGATGATGAGATCCACCCCACCCTCAAGGAGGGCCTCTATCTGCTCGCGGAAGTAGCCCCTAGCCTGGAGGGCGTCGATCAGGCCGACGGGCCTGAGGGGCTTACCCAGCGGCCCCACGGCGCCCGCCACGAGCACCGGCTGGCCGGTGACCTCGCGAGACTCGCGGGCCAGCTTCGCGCCCCGGCTGTTGATCTTCTTGACCTTGTCGGAAAGGTCGTAGGTGCCGAGCTTGAAGCGGTTAGCGCCGTAGGTATTGGTCTCGATGATCTCGGCGCCTGCCTTGATATAGGCCTCGTGGACCTGGCGAACCAGGTGGGGCTGGGAGATATTGCACTCATCGAAGCAGTGGTTGGCAGGCACACCAAGGGAATAGAGCATGGTGCCCATGGCTCCATCGCAGATTATGGGCGCATCCTGCCGCAGCCGCGCCAGGAGCGGGTGATCGGGGCCGATAGGCCGGGTTTGAGGAGCAGACAAGGGCGTCCTCCGTCGATTTTGGATTTAGGTTTTGGATTTTGGTTTTACCCTACATCCCAAACCCGAAATCTTGCCAATAAAAAAGCCTCTGCGGGAGAGGCACTGTTTTGCCGGTGGTGAGCGGCCAAATCCTTCCCAAAAGGGGCTGGGTGGGGCACCGCGCCTTGGCCGGTTGCCGGGTAGGTCTCAGAGCCAGTTCTCTCGCTACCACTCTCGATTTCTATTCTATTGTTGTTCAGTCTACAGCAAGGGGCGTGGGCTGTCAACCCCACACCCTAAACTAGAGGGGGAGGGGAATTATTGGGGGACACCCCCAACCCCCCGGCAGGGAGCCCCCTGCACCCCTGGTAGGGGGACGCGCCAAACCCCGGTAGGGAGTGCCCTACACCTCCGCTATGGTTTAGACGTTCGGACGCCGAGGGTTATCATGACTACGGCGCTGAGGATGGCGAGCATGGCTAGGAAGCCTGCCAGGGTGAGTTGCTCGCCGGCTAGGCCGACGCCGAGGGCTACGGCCACGGCGGGGTTGACGTAGGCGTAACTGGTGGCGAGGGCGGGGCGGACGCGGGCGAGGAGGTAGGTGTAGGCGCTGTAGGCGATAATGGAGCCGAAGACTACCAGATAGACGACGGCCAGCAGGGAGCCCATGCTAACCGGGACGGTGACACGCTCGCCCAGAACCAGGCTAAGCAGGAGGCAGCCCACGCCGCCCACCAGCATCTCAGCGGCGCTGGACATCAGGCCTTTCGGGAGGCTGACGTGGCGGCTCAGGACCGAGCCAAAGGCCCAGAAGATGGGGGCGAGGAAGAGGACCACCGCGGCGAGGGGGTTCGCCTGGATGTTGCTCTCCAGGTTGAGGAGCACTATGCCCACGAAGCCGAGGGCCAGCCCGACCCACTCGAGCCTGCTGGGCCAGCGGCCCCAGAGCCCGGCGAAGAGGGCCGCCCAGAGGGGTATGGTGCCCACGACCAGGGCGGCCAGGCCGGAGGATATCCACTTTTCGGCGAAGCTGACCGCGCCGTTGCCGCCGACCAGGAGCAGGGCACCCACCGCCGACGCGCCGAGCCACTGCCCGCGCGTGGGGAGGGGCGCGCCGCGCAGCCGGAGGAAGGCGAATAGCAGCGCCCCGGCCGCCAGGAAGCGCACGGCGGCCATGAAGAACGGGGGCATGGTCTCGACGGCTATCCTGATGGCCAGGTAGGTCGTGCCCCAGATGATGTATATGGCGAGCAGGGCCAGGACAAGGGTCAGGCGACTGCCAGGCGGTGCCGGGGGAGTTTGAGGGGCAGATGGAGGTGGAGGAGCCGCCGACTCGGTTCGGGCCAGGGGCTCCTCATGGGTTTCGATAACGCTTGTCATTTGGGGTGCTGCCCTCTACTCCGCTGCTACGAGCGCGGGAACCATGTCGCTGGGGGCGGCAACCGACTCGGTCTCGAGGAGCTTGCGCTTGCGTTCCACGCCCCACCGGTAGCCGCCGAGCTTGCCGGACTGCCCGACGACGCGGTGGCAGGGCACGACGAGGGCCACGGGATTGGTGGCGCACGCCATTGCCACGGCACGGGCCGCGGTTGGCTGCCCGACCGCCACGGCCACCTCGCCGTAGGAGCGGGTGTTGCCGTAGGGGATGGCGCGCAGGGCCTCCCACACGCGCCACTGGAAGGCGGTGGCCTGGACGTCCACGGGCAGATCGAGGTCGGGGCGGTGGCCTTCGAGGTAGTTGAGGATAGCGCCCACCCAGTGGTCGAGGCCGGCATGGTCGCGGTGGATATGGGCGGCGGGGTATTCGCGGCGCAAGGCGGACTCCAGGTAGGCATCGGAGTCGCCCAGGCTGACGGCGCAGACGCCGCGCTCGGTGGCCCCGACGAGCAGGCGACCCAGGGGGCTTTCGACGATGGTGAAACTGATTTGCATGCCTGCGCCTCCCTTGCGGTAAGCGGTGGGGGTCATGCCTAACTGCTCGGGGGCCCGCTCGTAGAGGCGGCTGCTGGAGCTATATCCTACATCGTATATTACGGTAGTCACGGAAGCTCCTTCTCTTAATTGGGTCTTGATATTATCTAAGCGGCGGGCCTCGGCATATTGTCGCGGAGTGATGCCCATCACGCGCTTGAAGGTGCGCTGCAGATGGTAGGGGCTGAGGCCCACCTCGGCGCTCACCTCTGACAGGGTAAGGGGGCGGTCCAGGTTGGCCTCGATATAGCGACAGGCCTGGCGTACGGGCTCGACCTGGTGCTCCGGAAGGCCCGTCGTGCGGGGCCGGCAGCGCAGGCAGGGGCGGAACCCCGCCTCCTCGGCGGCCTCGGGAAGCGAGAAGAACACAACCTGCGCCCTCCCCGGACGCCTCGAAGGGCAGGATGGGCGGCAGTATATCCCCGTGGAGCGGACCCCGTACACAAATACCCCGTCGGAACCGTTATCCCGCTCCATTACCGCCTGCCAGTATCTCTCTTCTTCCATCGTTTTGCGCTCCTATATAGTCACCCGCGAAATGAGTTGCCGGGTTCATTCGTTCTTCCACATAACTATAATAGCCCAAACGCGGGCTGCGGGGCTATCCGATTGTTGCTGTTCAAAGTGCGGAGATCGCCTGGTTGACATGGAGGTTAGACATTACGCCAGCCAATGGAAAGGGCAGGGGCGAAGAAAGTCCCGTGGTCGAGATATTTAGCCACAAGGCGTGGGCCAAAGGGCAGTTCTACGAAATTCCCATTAGTATTTTTATCGTGCAGACCATCAACCGCGCCACCGAGCACCGCGCCCACGTAGCCACTATCCTCACACAGTGGGGTATCGAGACGTCCGAGGTAGATAGGTGGGCGTACAGGGAGGGATAGGTACTGAGGACGGCAGTTCCGGCACATAGAACGACTTGTAGGGGCAGGCCCCAGCCCCAGAGAGGACCCCTTGCTGCCTGCCCAGCGCGCTAACCGAAATATTGGTGGTACGCAACCAGGGCAGGCAACGGGGGCCTGCCCCTACGGCTGCACGGCTTCGCGAGGCACTGGGTTAGGGGCAAGAGGCGGGGAGGGAATACTAACCACTCCGTGCGATGGCCAGGACGGCCAGGAAGGTCATCCAGGCCGAGGGCTGCTTCTTCTGGCCGAAGTCGAAATCGCTGTAGGGCTTGTTGATGCTCTCTGCGGTTAGCTCTCCGGAGGTGTTCAGTTTGCTCGCCAGGTGGTCGAGCATATCCCCGTAGCGGGGGTCGGTTCTTACGCCGGGTATCTGGGAGAGGGTATCGACCTCTTTGAGCAGGCCGTATTGGACGAACGGGTAGATCACTTTGTCCCAGGTGGACCCGATGCCGAAGCCCACGGGCCGGTAGGGCTCGGCGCGACGCTCCCAGCAGTCGAGCAGGTAATTCGCGGCGCGGTGGGAGGGTTCGCTGTCTCGCAACTCCGGGTTGGCGACGAGGGCGCGGAGGACGTTGAGGGTGCCGAAGGGACAGCTTGGGTCGCTCTGGCGCTCGCCGCCGAGGAGGTTGAGCTTGTTAGGGTGGAAACCGCCATCAAGCCTCTGCCAGGACAGGATGTGGTCGTAGGCTCGCCGCACGCGAGGGTCGTCGAGGTAGCCGAAGCGGGCCAGGGCGTAGGTCATCACGTGGGAGATGCAAATGTAGGGGCGGGCGTCCCAGGTCCGGGTGTGGTCGAAGCCGCCGTGGAGGAAACCTCCGTCCTCGGCCTGGGCGGCCAGCACCTGCTCGGCCAGGGCCGCGAGGCGCGCGTCGTCGTGGCGCAAGCCGAAATCGGCCAGGGTGCCCAGTTTCCAGATACCATCCTTGGGGTCGTAGGCACGCGAGAGGGGTTTCGGCGGGGGCCAGGGTTGCAGGGCCTCGAGCAGGGCAAAAATCCTGGGGTCGGCCTGCATCTTTTGATATGCGGCCCGGACCTCGGCGCTCTCGGTACCGGCCCCGACGAGGTCCAGCAGAGTGTTGTAGACCACCCAGGGTTCCCCCGAGGCGAGGAGCTTATCGATAACGGTTGAGTGGGCGCCTGTAGGCATGGTTTTCTCCTTACTTGGGTGGCGGTCTTCGGCAAGGCGCACAGGCAATACCGCGGGAACTGAGGCCGGCCACCATCGGGGAGCAAATGATACACGAGAAAACGGCACATATGTACTGTTTTGCACATCTGGAGGGGAAGGCCGCTATCAGTCGGGCATGCAACTACGTTATATTAGGTGGCACACAACCGCAAAGCGTCTTGACTACGATCTTGCCACGGCTTAGGGTAGGTTATTATCTCCGCCTGTTGCGTGATGATAGGGCGGTGGGCACGGAGGGATCGTGGTATGCTGACCTCATCTTCACCCCTTGCGGACCGCGCGTTAAGGCGTAGGGCTCTATCGGCCGGGTGTTTGCTGTTGCTGGCCGGCATCGCGGCCCTTGCCCTGCCCATGTCCGTGCGCGCCTTGCAGCCCACGGAGGGCATAGGAGGCTCCGGACCGAGGAGAGGGCCT
>JBJMMB010000056.1:0-6153 GCA_045805005.1 Chloroflexia bacterium | reverse complement strand
AGGGCGACTTGGTTGTGGCGATAGGCATTAGGAATCTCGACTATGGCAATGGTTTGAAGCAGGCCGCGGGCATAGATAACGTCACCATCTTCACACACGATATGACCTCGACCTCTGAGGATACTCTGCCGGTATTCGCGGAAAACGGCAAGTAACGAGGCAGATACAAGATTGTAGCTGGGTGCTGGGTGCGGGCCAGGCATCAGGGATCGCAGGCAGGCCCCAACACCCAAGACCCACACGAACAAGGAGGGAAGGAAATGTTCGAGCAGCACGAAACCCAGGCCGGCCAGCCGGCGAGCAACACGGATGAAGAGCTAAACAGCATTGTGCTGGCCACCGAAGGCTTCAACAGCCAGGAGATCGCCGGCCTGCTGGAAGCCCAGGACCGCTACCGCAACGGCTACCTCAGCGAATGGCCCGACAACCCGGAGCAACTGCGATTCGCCCGGTGGCTGTATGAGCACAAACACATCGAGGGTTAAGCGGAGCAACTATGTGCGATACACAACTGCCAATGGATGCTCAGAGGGGTAAGAGTTGGGGATGTCCCCCAACTCTTACCCCTCTGTCGGAGAGGGAAAGGTTGGGCTCCAATCCCCCAAGCCCCGGCAGGGAGGCTCTGGCACCTCTTTTGCAATCAGCGGTCAGGGGTCGCAGGTAGAGACTGAGCACTCGTAGAGGCGAGGGCGGCACGGCGAGCGGCCATAGTGTCGTTGACCGCACCGCGCATCGCCAGCTCGCTTGCTAAGAGGGCCTGGAAATCCTCTCGTGAAAGGCTGAAGAGATCACTCGGCTCAATAGTGCGCACAGTGGTAGTGCGCAGCCCTCCCTCTAGCAGGGCCATCTCCCCGAAGTAGTCGCCTTTGTTGAGCACGTTGATGCGCTTCTTTGTGGGCCGGGCGGTCGGGGGCCGGTTGGGACTCTCGGGCAGCCTCCGACCCACGTCGAGAAGTACCTCAACCTGGCCTTTGCTTATTATGTATAGTTTATCGCCCGGCTCGCCCTGCTTGACCACGTCTTCGCCAGCCGCGTAGCGCTCGGGGAGCAGTTGGGCCGCGAGGCCGGCGAGGGCCTCGGAGGGCAGCGAAGCGAAGAGCGGGATGCTGCGCAGGTGGGCCGCCTTTATCTCGACGCGACGGGAGGGCCCCGCCTGGTACCCAACCTGCTCGTTGTACAACCGCGAATAGAGCCCGCCCGCCGCCAGGAGCTCGGCGTGGGTACCCTCCTGCACCAGCCTGCCTCCGTCCACCACCAGTATGTGGTCGGCGCCTGCGGCCACCGTGAGTCTGTGAGTGATGCTGACGGTGGTCCGGCCCTTCATGAACCCCGCGAGCGCCTCGAGGATATCGCTTTCGGTCTGGGCGTCCAGCGCGCTCGTGGCCTCGTCGAGCACGAGCAGCCTGGGGTTTCTAAGCAGAGCGCGGGCTATGGAAAGGCGCTGGCGCTGGCCGCCACTCATCTGCACGCCCCTCTCGCCCAGCACGGTATCATAGCCCGCAGGCAGGGCCTCAATGAAGTTGTCCAGGCGCGCCCCCCTCGCCGCCTCCGCTATCTCCGCGTCGGTGGCGTCGGGCCGGCTCAGGGCGATGTTCTCTCGCACGCTGGTATCGAAAATAAAAGTGTCCTGGAAGACAATGGCAATCTGCTCTCGAACCGAGGCGACGGTGACCTCCCTCAGATCGTGACCGTCAAATAGAACCTGGCCATCCTGCGGGTCCCAGAAGCGCAGCAGGAGATTGGCGATAGTGCTCTTCCCAGAGCCTGAGGGGCCGACGATCGCCACATGCGCCCCGGCGGGGATGGCAAGGCTCAGGTCGTTGAGCACGGCGCGGTCGCTCGTGTAGCTGAACGTGACGTGGTCCAGGCGGATCTCGCCGGATAGCGGGGGAAGGGCCTGCGCGCCCGGCTTATCGGAGATCGTCACCGGCTCCGCCAGCAGCTCGTTCACCCTCTGCAGCGAACCGGACGCGGACTCAATGAGCCGGCCATAGCCTGATAGCACGGCCACCGGCATGAACACCGTGGGCAATATCATGCTGAAGGCCACCAGGTCTCCAATAGTGATCCGCCCCACTATGACCAGGTAACCACCCACTCCGTACACGACCAGTTGCCCCAGGGTCATCGCCAGGTTCGTGCCCGAGGTCAGCAGCGAGTTGAGGAGCCCCAGGCGCAGGGCCGCTTTGAGCAGCGCCACCAGGCGGGAATGGTATCCGGCCTCGGCGCGCTTCTCCATGCCGTAGGCGCGCACCACCGGGTATGCGGAAAGGTTCTCCTGCACGAAGGCCGTGGCTGCGCCGGTTGCGGTCTGCTGCTCCAGGCCCACCTGCTGCCACCTGGAGCGAGGCGGGAGATAGGTGGCCAGGAAGAGAGGCACCGCCAGTATTGCCAACACAGCCAGCAACGGGCTGATAGCGAGCAGGACGCCCACTGCGATAATAGTGCTCAGCACCACGTTGAGCCAGGAGGTGAGGATCAGCGACATGGCCGATTGCACCATCGACACATCGTCGGAAAGCCTCACCATCACGTCGCCCACTCTGGCCTCGGAATAGAAGTTGTGAGCCAGTTGCTGCAGGTGGGCAAATATCCTTTCCTGCAGGTCCATTTGCACGTGACGGTTGAGCCAGGTGTCCAGGTAGATCTGCCTGAGGGTCATGCCGGAGTTGAGGAGGTCAATCGCCAGCAAGGCCAAGATGAATATGATGAGTTGGGTGGCGTTGCCCGTCTTGGCGCCCTGGCGGATAACCGTATCGAGCAGGTACCTGACAGCCAGTGGGGCCACCAGGCCGTAGCCGGCCGCTAGCGCCGAGTAAACAAGAAGCTCGGCTATTTGGAGGCGGTAGGGTCTGGCCAGAGGCAGGAGCCGCCGCACGAAGAAGGGCAGGGCGGTGCCGCGGATGACGTGCCGGCGCACCTCGGCGTGCCACGACTCCTCCAGGGCCCCCAGGGGCCGCTGATATGCGGCGTTGGCCGCCTGGTCGCGCCGTTCAGGATCATAAGCGCTCAGCAGTTGGCGCAGCGCTCCCTCGTCCGCAATCTTGAGTAGGTAGCCCACAAAGGACGTGGCAACAAGGTTCTTGTCGGTCTCATCGGGTCCCGTGATAGGTAGAGCCCCAGGCAAGGCCAAGGGGGTTGGGGCGATTGGCGCTGTGGGGGCGGTGGGGACAAGAAGGGGAAAGATCGAGGGGGTCTCACCAGCCTCCAACCTGGCCCGCACCGCTTCGTCGGCCTCCTTTATGCTCGGCCCGGCGTCGAGTGATGCCGAGAGCACACCCGCGATACCCAGCGTGAAAAGAGGTACCTGTGCCACCGCCGGGCTGAACCACTCGGCCATAAGCAAGGGCACCAGCGCCTGGAGTACGGGCGTCACCGGGGCTTCGGGCGCGATAACGCGGACGAGGTGCCGGTTGCCCGCCGGGCCGCGCTCCTCAGCACCGGAGCGTAGGTCTACCATAGGGTCGACCAGGTAGATTTGAACGCGTGTGGGGTCACCGCCCTGCGGCCGGAGCAATTTCTCCAGGGCTTCAGCCGATCGCTCCGCCTCTTGCAGCTCGGCAGGTGCGCGCTTCTCGGGGTAAGACCCCTCTTGGGCGTGCACGGTCACGCGCTTGCCGGTGAAAGCAAGTAGGGGTGGGATGCGGCCGCCGGGTCGCGACTGCTCTAAGGTGATTTGCGACATGGATAATGGACGATGGGGTTATGGACCCGGTGTCCTTGGGTTTTTGCCCATTGTCACTGTCCGTGGCGTCAACCCCTCCGTTCCGAGCATTGTAGGAGAACCAGGCCGGCATGTCAATGTTTCGTAATGCGTGGAACCTACATCCTGTACTTCTGCTCTGGACACTAGCCCAAGCCGCAAAACTTGACGGGTCATCAAGTAAGTGATACGCTCAAACAAATCCGTATTGCGTATTAGGCGCTGCGTGGAGGAGAGAAGGTAGAGATTTGCATCGCCCAAGCCAGGGACGCAACCATTACGGATGACGCACTATGAGGAGAACCCTTATGTCAGGGTTACGCCAGAGCGGTCCGCTGCGGATGGATGAGAGCGGGGGGCCGTTGTTCGCCGGACTCACGGAGGAACAGCTCGACAGGATCAAGGGCCTGCTGCACCACCGGACTTTTCCGGCGGGCGCGAACATTATCAGCATCGAGCAGCCGGGCGAGGTGGTGTATATCATCCTCGAAGGCACCGTGAAGATACATATCGAGCAGGCCGATGGCAGCGACGTGATCCTGGCGATCCTCGGCCCGGGCGAGATCGTAGGAGAGATGGGCCCCGTTGAGGGCCTTGGGCGCTCGGCTAATGTGGTGACTCTCGAGCCCACTAAAATGGCCTGGCTCGACCGGGCGGCATTCCGCGAGTGGCTCCAGAACGAGCCGATGCTCGGCTACAACGTGACCCGAATCATGTCCCGGCGACTTCGGCTGGCAAACGCGCAGATACAGGCCCTGGCAGCCCTGGACGTGTTCGGACGCGTTGCCCGCCAGATCCTGGCCTTCGCCCGCGAGTACGGGGAGCCCAGGCCCGACGGCTCCATATTCATCCCCATACGCCTCACCCAGAGCGAAATGGCAGGGATGGTGGGCGCGTCCCGCGTCTCGGTGAATAAAGTGCTCGTTTACTACAAAGAGCGCAAATATATATCTGTAGATCCGGCGTTCCGTATCACGGTTCATAACCAGGCAGCGCTCGCTCAGCGCTGCGAGTAGGGAAAGGGGAATAGTTGTGGGACGCCCCCAAGCCCCCGGCAGGGAGCCCCCTGCACCCCTTGAAGGGAGAGAGTTGGGCTCCGATCCCCCAAACCCCCGGCAGGGAGATCCCTGCATCCCTTTGTTTTGTGTACTCGAGGAACACCCCCAAGCCCCCGGCAGGGGGAGCCTTGCGCCCCTTTGTTGTGACAAATGGGAAACACCCCCAAGACCCAGCAGGGGGAGCCCTGCACCCGGTACCCCTCTAATTGTTGGGAGACACTCCCAACGCCCCGGCAGGGGAGCCCTGCATCCTTTGACGCCCTGGCAGGAATCGTGCTTTGGTACTCTGGAGATGGCTTAGCAGGCGGCTCGCTGAAACGTAGATAGGGGGCGGGACCGTATTGAGAGCGAACGGAGGTAAACCAGATGGGATTCTTTAACAGGCTTTTTGGACGTAGCGACCAGCCCGACCCACGACAACAGCAGCCACAGTCCCAGGGCTATGGCCAGTTTGGCAACCGCCCGCAGGAGCAACTAACTGACGAGCAAGCTATAGAGCGCTATCGCTATATGCTTCGCACCGCGCCTCCTGAGACTATCGAGCAGGCTCACGAGGAGGCATTTTCGCGTTTGACCCCCGAGCAGCGGCGCACCGTACTGCAAGAATTGACCAACAATCTGCCGCCGCAAGAGCAAGCCGCGGGCGTGCAGTACCGCGATGACCCACGCTCGCTGGCCCGGATGGCAACACGCGCCGAGATACGGCAGCCCGGCACTCTGGAGCGCACCTTCTCCGGGATGAGCAGCCCAGGTATAGGTATGGGCATGGGTGGAGGCATCGGGCTGGGTGGCTTCATGGGTGGCAGCTTCCTCAGCACCATGGCCGGTGTGGTGGCGGGGAGCTTGATCGCTGACGCTTTCTTCGGCCATTCCGGCTATGGCTACGACCAGGGTTACGGGCAGGGCTACGACCAGGGTTACACTGATGCCAATGCCCAGGACAACGTTGACGCGCAGGGCGTACAGGACCAGGGTGCGGGATACGACACCAGCAACGCCGCGGACTACAGCGGTACTTACGACAGCGGCTACGGGGGCGCTTCGAGCGGCAGCTTCGGGGATGACGCCGCCGGTAGCTATGGCAACGACATGGGCGGTGACATGGGCAGCGACTTCGGAGGTGACTTCGGAGGCGGGGATTTCGGGGGCGACTTCGGAGGTGGTGACTTCTAGGGAGCGCCCACTAGAGGCTAGCCGCCTACTTTAGGTTCGGAATAGGAACGAAAGGGCTTTCCGTAGGGGCAGGCCCCCGTTGCCTGCCCTGTTCGCTAACCGCAGCGTTGGTGGTAAACAACCAGGGCAGGCAACGGGGGCCTGCCCTATACGCATCAAGCTAAGAGATGGCACATGCGGAATTAGTGATTTTTTGTTGGGGGTGGTGTTTTTGATTGT
>JBJMMB010000055.1:0-12833 GCA_045805005.1 Chloroflexia bacterium | reverse complement strand
AGGTGGCTAGCAAGACCGGTCTGCCTCACCTGGGCGAGAAACTGATGTCGGGCTGGGGCGAGCTTCTCAAGCCCGCTGCCTACCATGGCTACATCTGCTTCGGACCCAGCCGCGGTCAGTCCGTCACCTTCATGCGCCCCGACCAGTGGATCGGCGCGTGGCATGAAGTCGATCCGCAGGAGGCCCTGCGCGAGTTGGCCAGGCGCTACCTGTCGGCCTATGGCCCCGCCACCCACTCAGAGTTCGCCCGCTGGTTCGGCGTCGACCCAGCCCAGGGCCGTAGAGTGTTCGCCGGAATGCAGGATGAACTGACCGAGGTGAGCATAGTGGGAACCAAAGCCCAGGCCCTGGAGCGCGACCTCCCAGGCCTCTCAGAGCCCCGGGAGCCCCCGCCCGTGCGCCTCCTACCCAATTTCGACCCCTACACCGTGGCCGCCTACTCTTTACGCCTGCCGCTAACCGACCAGCAGAAAGCGCGGGTGTCGCGAGCCGGGGCCTGGATATCGCCCATCGTACTCGTCGAGGGCCGGTTGGCGGGCATCTGGAAGCAGGAGAAGCGCCGGGGCACCCTGGCCCTCACGGTGGAGTTGTTCGAGGGACGGGAACCCTTACAAGAGGTCAAGAACGGAATTGCCGAGGAAGCCGAGCGCACCGCGAGGTTCCTGGGCATCGATGCGGAGGTGGCCTACGGCACTGCCTGAGCCATAATCCTACCCAGTCCTGCCCGCCATGGCGGAAACCCTCTCAAGGAGCGCGCCCAGGGTGAAAGGCTTGGGCACGTAAGCGTCGGCGTCGATGTCCGCTGCCCTCTTAGCCGCGTTGTGGGCAGCGGTGAGGACGATGATAGGCGCCCGCGAGGCATAGCGCTCGCGATAGAGTTCGGCGAATTTCCAGCCATCAATCACTGGCATGCTCATATCGAGGATGATCACGTCCGGGTGCTGCTCGCTAATCAAATCGAGGGCCGCCTGGCCGTCGACCGCTTCAACCACCTCGTAGCCCTCGTCCTCCAGGGCATACACTACCAACTGGCGAATGTCTGACACATCCTCGACCACCAGGACTCGCGTCAACGTCCCACAACCTACACCGCCCGGCTTTGTGCTCGCGCGGCCGGAGCAGGCGGGAGGGTCACCACGAACCTGGAGCCGCCCTCCGCTGGCTGCTCGATTCGCACCCACCCTCCGTGCATCTCAACGATCTCTCGAGTGACATAGAGGCCGATCCCTATTCCCGCGTGGTGGCGATCCGCGTGTCCCTGGTGGAAGCGGTCAAATACGATCTCACGAAGGTGGGGTGCGATGCCCCCGCCCTGGTCGGTCACGCATAGCCGCACACCACCCTCGTGGCTCAGCCCCAACTCCACCTTCACGGTGCTGCCCCGCGGGCTGAACCTGGCCGCGTTGTCCAGCAAATTGGTGATAACCTGATCGAAGCGGTCCGGATCGACCTCGGCCTCCAGGTGCTGGGGCCCCAGGTAGACGAAGTCGTGCCCGCTATCATCTTGCCCGGCGAGGGCCAGGCGGACGAGCGCCGCAATGTCGTTCCGTACGGGCCATACCTGCAGCTTGCCCGCATCTAGTTGGACGGCATCGAGCAACCGTCCCACCAACCTGCTCAGCTTTCCCGTCTGCTGCTCGATAACGCGTAAAGCGAATTCCATGCGCTTAGGCGAGATCTCCCGATTTTGCCCGGCATCTCGAAGCAGTAACTGCGCGACGCCCTGAAGGCTGGTGGTCGGGGTCTTCAGTTCGTGCGCGGCAGCCGACAAGAACTCGTCCCGGGCCGCGAGGGCCAGGCGCAGTTCGGCTTCGCTCCGCTCCAACGCTTCCTGGGCTTTCCTCCGCTCCTCGACCTCCGTCTCAAGGGCTTGCGCTTTCTGCTGCAAGAGAGCGACCTCACGGCGACGACCCTCATCATCGCCCAGCGAACTGTAGCTCTCGGCGGGAATCACGTGAGAGTGCGCGACGCATAGTTTCGCTACAAGGTCGCCGTCCGCCTCACGGCCGAAGAAGCTCATCGGGTACCCGCAAAGCAGGTCGAATGAATAGTCGTGCGCCAGTCGGTTCCACATTTGCTCCAGCCGGAAAGCCGCCTCGGTCTCTCCCCTGGCCCACAGCAAAGCCACCATCTCTCCGAAAATCGCGACCCGCCGCTGCTCGCTCGTGGTCGCGGCCCTCGCACGCTCGATGTGCCCGCTTATGATATCGGTGAAGAGCGCCTCGTCAGGCTCCTCCACCACCGACAACGCCGATAACGTTTCCGCGGCATCCAGAGCGATGTACCGCCCTTGCGCGGCGGCGAGGCCCAGGTCCACCCCACGCGCCTTCAACTGTTGAGCAATCCGGTGGCGGTGCGCCTTGGTGGCAACGACGATAGCAGCATCGCCCGCCCGTAGCGCCGAGCCGGCGAACCTGCTCACTTCGGCTACGAGAAATGCTTCGTCTGCGTAGAACTGAACGCTGTGCCCATGCGAGGCAGAGTCGCGCCAATCTACGGATCGTGTCGAGGTATATCTGTTATCTATTTCCAGGTTCATCCTTGTAGTCTTCGTAATGCCGGTTTGCTCTCAGATTGCGCGGCGGAAATCACTAAACTCATTATGCCCCTTTCCGTCGTGAAACGGCGGATTATCCCTGGAATGTGAGCAATACGCGTGCCACAAAACCCATCGTAGCGCCTCGGCGCCCGGTTATGATAAATTACAAGTAATTCGTAATTCGTAATTCCCAATTCCCAACTAGAGGCGCATCCTATGACAACCCCCGAAAGCCCCGTCCTCGCCCGTATCGCCCGGCCCACCATGCTTCTGGACGAAGCCCGTTGCCTGCGCAACCTGGAGCGCATGGCCGCCAAAGCTCAGCGCAGCAAGGTGCGCTTCAGGCCGCACTTCAAGACCCACCAGTCGGCTCAGGTGGGCGGTTGGTTCCGCGAGTTTGGAGTGCAAGCCATCACCGTATCCTCGGTCAAAATGGCCGAATACTTCGCGGCCCAGGGTTGGAACGATATCACCATCGCCTTCCCTGTGAACTGGCGAGAGATCGGCGCCATCAACGGGCTGGCGAGCACCACACACTTAGGGCTCATCATCGAAGCCCCGGAAACGGTGCGCTTCCTCACCGAGCAGTTGCGCCACCCCGTCGACGCCTGGATAGATGTAGACACCGGCTACGGCCGTACCGGCATCGCCTGGGATTCCACAGAGGAAGCCCGCGCCCTGGCCGGTGCGATCAGGTCGGCGGAGACGCTCAACCTTCGGGGCTTGCTTACCCATGCCGGCCACACCTATGCCGCCCGCTCCACCGCCGAGATTGCCCAGATCTATGACGAGACTGCCACCCACCTGGCCTCCCTGCGCTCGGACCTCGGCTCCGCGGGCTTCGAGGGCCTTGAACTCTCCGTGGGCGATACGCCCTCTTGCAGCGTGGTGGACGACCTGAGCGGCGTGGACGAAATCAGGCCGGGCAACTTTGTCTTCTACGACGTGATGCAGGCCGCTCTCGGCTCCTGTGCGACGGAGGATATAGCGATGGCCGTCGCCTGCCCGGTGGTAGCCCGGAGTGCCCGCCGCTCGCAGGCGGTCGTTCAGGGTGGCGGGGTGCACCTCTCCAAAGAGTTCATCCTCGACCCCCAGGGCCGCAGGATCTACGGGGCGGTGGCCTTCCCCACCGCGGAAGGCTGGGGCCCACCCATCGAGTCCGCCTACGTAAGCTCGCTGTCCCAGGAGCACGGCGTCATTCAACTTGACCCCACCACCTTCGAGCAGGTGCGCATCGGTGACCTGCTGGTGGTCTTACCCATCCACTCCTGCATGACCGCCGACCTGCTGAAAAGCTATCTCACCCTCTCGGGAGAGCACATCAGCATGATGGCCTGAACCTCACGAAATACAGCCACCTGGCATGCGGCTTGCGAGGGAACTCCCTCATTGTGGAGACCAGCCGTATTGCGTATCACGCAGAGGAAGGGTAGACGGTCCAACCACCCAAACCCAACCGGCACGTAATACGCAATACGCAATAGAGAGGGGACACACCATGACCAACCGCAAGCAGCCCACGCTGACGATTCCAACCGAGGACGCCCAGGCTAGCACGAGCCAGGGGTCAATCACCTTCATTGGGAACGCAACCGTGCTGATACGCTACGCCGGGTTCACAATACTCACCGACCCCAACTTCATTCATGCACACGAGCAGGTGCCGGTCGGCTATGGCTTGCATGCCACACGCCTCAAGGACCCCGCGATGGACATAGGCGACCTCCCGCCGCTGGACCTCGTGCTCCTGTCGCACTTCCACGGCGACCACTTCGACCAGGTGGCCGAACGTGACCTGGATAAGGCGCTGCCCATCATGACCAACCCGCAGGCCGCCCGCGAGCTGCGCCACCGGGGCTTCGCCGCGGCCCACCCGCTACAAACCTGGGAGCCGTTCCTGTCCGATAAAGGGAATACACGCCTCCGCATCACCGCCACCCCCGGTTGGCACGGGCCTGCCATCGTTGGCGCCCTCCTGCCCGACGTGATGGGCAGCATCGTGGAGTTTGAGGAGGCAGGGAACACACTTGTGCGCATCTACATTTCCGGTGATACCCTGGTGATCGATGATCTGAAAGAGATACCCGCCAGGTACCCGAACATCGACCTCGCGTTGCTGCACCTCGGCGGCACCCAGGTGCTCGGCATCATGGTGACGATGGACGGCAAGCAGGGAGTGGAGCTTCTGCAAATCGTAAACCCCCAGAGGGCCATCCCGATTCACTACGATGACTACGACCTCTTCAAGTCGCCCCTCTCCGACTTCCAGGAAGAAGTGCGCGCCGCCGGGCTGGAGAGCAAAGTACAATACCTGGAGCGGGGCGGCACTTTCACCTTTCCCTAGGTACCGACTGCCGGCTGGGTGCTGGGGGCTGGGGTCGTAGGCAGATTTCCAGACCCCAGCCCCCAACACCCACTAAGGTGACAGGCCGAGCGCGAAGCGCAGTTGCGTCGCGAGGTCCTGGAAGTGCGATGCCTCGGCGGGATAGTTATGGGCCGCGGCGTACCGCGCCAACCGGTCGTACGTACCCGGATAGAGTGTGGCAACGCCGTAGTCCAACTCATCTAGAAAGATCTTGCTCGTGAGTATGCCGTCCAGGCGAAAATGGGGGTCGGGCGGCGGACCGTTGAAAGGCTGCCGGTCAACGCGCAAAGCCAGACCTTCGGGGTGGGTGAGAAAACCCTCGGAGATGGCCTTCTCCTCGGCGCCGCCGTTAGTCCAGTGAAGGTATACCGGCCGTCCCGCGTCCATGGCCTGGGTGATGATGGCCCGCAAGAACTGCACGTAACTGGTGCCGAGTTCCCGCGTCTGCGTGCCGTTCACCCATAGGCGCTCCTGCTCTTTGTACTTCTTCTCCTCGTCCTGGATCTGGGCGAGCAATGGACCGTACCGGCGGTCGATATAGTCGATGTAGAACGGATAGCGCAGCAGGTCCTTGTCTATAACGGCCACATCGGTTCGCGCGTGAAGAACGTACTGCAAATAGTAGCTAGGCCCCACGAAATCGTAATCATTGGTCAACACCACGGCCTTCTGAGCGAAGTTGTCGAAGCCGTTGCGCACATACTCCTCGGCAACGTAATCATTAGCGTGGCCCGCCCGCCCCACATTGACCCAGAACGCCCCCAGAACGAGCAACAGAACCGCCAACCCTCCCAGGTACCGAGTAAACGCCACCCGGTACTCGT
Source organism: Chloroflexia bacterium (assembly GCA_045805005.1). GTDB lineage: Bacteria > Chloroflexota > Chloroflexia > QHBQ01 > JADMIH01 > JADMIH01. The sequence continues at coordinate 7,105 of JBJMMB010000055.1, read as the reverse complement.
TAGGACGAGGTATGGCGTCGCCCCTGCGCAAAGCCCAGTGCACCCCCACCGCCGACCAAATGAGTACCATCATATAGACGGGCACGTAGTACACCGAGGTGCCATTCAACTGGTAGAGGAGCACATACAGGAGGCTGGCTACCGCCGTTATCCCGGTCGCCACCAGCAGGGGGATATTGGTTCTCGCCAGGCGAACGATGCCCGCAACCGCGAGGAGGGCCACCACCAAACCAAGCAATGGCCCAAACTGGTCGAGCGCGTAGCCCCAGGCCACTCCCAGGAAGTTGAGCGGGTTCCCCTTGTAGCCTATGTAGGGCCGCAGCTCCCAGACGGAAATATGCCGCCAGAAGTCGTCCCAGTTGTCCGGTGTGCCCCAGTTGATTACCGGGTGCTGAGAGGCGCGTAGAGGCAGATACAGGTAGAGGAGCAGAGGGGCCAGGCCGGCAACCAGAAGCACGGGCGCGTAACGCGCCAACCATTGCCAGGGCGCGCCGACCCCCGGAGAAGGCCACAGTAGCAGCAGCCCGCTGGCGGGGAGGAGCAGCCAGGTCATGTAGTGGTTGGTGAAGCTGAACCCAAGCGTGACGGCCAGGGCCACCAGCAGCCGCGCCGGCAGCGGCCAGGCCCGAGGCGGCCACCGCGGCATGGTTCCTATCGTCCATCTTCCATCGTCCATCGTCGGCTCCGCCAGCGAGCGCCGCACTCGCATCGCGAGCCATAGCAGCCCGGCAACAAACGCGAAATGCAAGCTGTACATCTTGGCCTGGGTGGCCCAGTTCCAGAAGAGGAACGAGAACCCAAGCAAAAGCGCGGTCCCCGCCGCGGCAAAGATCGCCGCCGGATCAACCCTACTGTCCGCACCGTGCGAGTTGCCGCTAGTCCCGCGAGTTTCCGGCTCAATATGGAATGTAAGAATTTCGTAAAGGGCCAGATAGAAAAGGCCCACGGCCAAGGCCGCTGTTACCGCCGAGATGGCGTTGATGCGCATGGCAACACCCCCAAATGGCAAAGCGGCCACCAGGATCAGCATAAGAGTGTATAGAGGGTAGCCGGGAGCGTGCGCCACCCCCGCCGTTACGCCCACGGCAATAAGCTCCCCGCTGTCCACGAAGTTGACGGTCGGGGACAGCGTCAGCCAGTAAATGACAAAGGTTACCAGGCCGAGCCCCAGGCCAACGAGCGGCACAATTGGTCGCGTGCGAGCCATAGGCCATCCGGCAGTCGCCGTCGTTACCTCCCTCGCGGGAGCGGCAACAGCGGTCGGCTTGCGCGGGGCCTTCTTCGCAGTAGTTGGGTTTCGTACCTGGGCCGGCATTGTGTCAGCAGAATTGGCTGGAGTTACGGCGCGATTCACGGTTCAAGATGAGCCCGCAGCTCGGACAGACCGGCTATCGTCTCCACAGCCGCTCCGTCCTGGGAGGCTTGCCTGGAGCCGGTCAACAATACTCTCGCTCCCGCCGCCCGTGCCCATTCCAGGACCCGAAGGCTGTCGTCCACCACCAGCGCGTCGCCCGGCGCTACGCCTGCATCGGCAAATATCCGCTCGTAGAACTCAGGCCCAACTTTGAACACCCCAACCAGGTCGGGACCATACAGGTGGCCAAAGCAATCCAGCACGCCCATCCCCTCCAGGTACAGTCCAAGATCGGTCGACGACGCTCCCGATGCGGTGTGCAGCGTATAACCCCGGTCATGAAGCAGGCGGATCGCCTCCACCGCGCCCGGGTAGGCCGAGCGGATTTGCGGGATGATCCATGCGCTCACTTCCCGCCCCATCGCGATGCTCTCCTCATCTGAGGGCCGGGGCACACCCACGAGCGCGCAAGATTGCGCCAGCCAGTCGATATAGTAGGCCCGCTCGAAGCTCTCGTAGTTGGTAGCCGCCCGCAGCCGCGCCTCCCATTCCCGCGGTGCCAGAATGCTCGTGATCACCTGCCGGTTGGCCTCCGCCCACGCCTCCGGCGACCCGCCAAGCCGAGGCATGAAGAAGTCCGCGACCAATCGCATCCACTGCGCCCCCCTGACCTCGTTGTCGTTCAGCACCCCGCCGTCGTCCAGAAACAGCACGGGTCGTTTCATCTAACGTTCGCTCCTATCACTAGCGAGGTTATCGCGTCGAATCTTGCTATGGTAGAATGGTGGCAAGGCAAGCCTGCCTAGGCGCGGATGTGAGCCGCATCCAAGTATAACCTACCAGGTGAGATATGGCTTTCACGATCGAGTGCGAGCAAGAGGAGGACGGACGCTGGATCGCCGAGGTGTTGGAGCTTCCAGGCGTATTAGCATATGGACAAACACATCAGACAGCGATCTCAAAGGTGCAATCGCTGGCGCGACGAGTGCTCACCGAGCAATTTAAGCATTGGGAGAGGCACTGGCCCGTTATAGGCATCACGTTCACGACTCCGCCCTAGAGATTCTCAGGGCTAGCCAGAGCCAATGACGATATGGAGTGACAATTTAGCGAAACTTCAGCCCCCGGAGCCGACAACTGAGGACGAGTTGTGCGCGTGCGACGACACCCCACCGGTGAAGCTTATGCACGCCCTTAGCTACAATCCGGTCCACTGCATGAACTGCAACCTGGAGGTACGACCCGAGATGCTCAGGCTTGCATCAGAGGCGGCGACCATAGACGCTATCGCATTCTGGCGGCGCCTGTATGACGCAATTGACTGGCTTTGGCTCGATTCGGGAGAATACGAGGATTGGGCCAAACAACAATTGTCCGATATATCGAGCGCCGTGCATGTTCGCGGCAGAGCCGTGCAGAATGACCTCAATCGCTTGCGGCGCTGTTACTACTGGTTTTTCCAGGACCAGTCATCAGATGACTATGAGCCTCTGGAGGATTGCCCGTCCTGTGGTAAGCCATTGCAACCCTATACCCAGGGCATATTCCCACAGGCCATCTGTGAAAGTTGTAGCATAGTCGTTGTTAGCGAGTGAAAACTCTGGCTTTACGCCCCACTCTTCACTGCAACGTCCTCGCCCACCATCCTCCACACCAGCGGGCCCAGCACCTCCGGGTCGCCGCTGGTGTAGACCGTGAGAGAGCCACGTTCGCCCGGTGGGTGGAGGAGGTGGCGGGCTTCGAGCACCCGCCTGGTCTGGCGGGCCACGCCCTCGCCCGAATCGATCAACTGCACGCCCTCACCGGCCACTTTTCGCAGCACCGGCTTCAGGAAGGGATAGTGAGTGCTGCCCAGCACGATGGCGTCTACGCCCCGCTCCAACATGGGAGCGATGGAGCGCCGCACGGCCCTCTCGGCATCCGGGCCTTGCGGGTCACCCCGCTCAACCGCCTCCACGAAGCCTTCCGGGGCCACCGTAACCACTTCCACACCGGCGGGTGCGGCGAAGCGCTCGATTACGTCGGCCAGCAGTTGGCCCCGTATGGTAGCGTGGGTTGCAAATACGCCAATTCGACCGGTGCGAGTAGCGGCCACGGCAGGCTTGACCGCCGGCACCAACCCCACGATGGGCACGCCATGTATGGCCCGTAGATGCTCAAGGCCGGCAGCCGAGGCTGTGTTGCAGGCCACCACTATCGCCTTCGCCCCCTCGCCCAGCAGGAAATCTGTGATCTCCAGGCAGCGTGCCCGCAGCCACTCGTCCGAGCGCCCGCCGTACGGGCAGTTAGCATTATCGCCATAGTAAATGATGTCCTCGTCCGGCAGCAGACGCCGCAAGTCCGCCACTACCGACAGGCCCCCGAAACCCGAGTCGAACGCCCCTAGCGGGCAGAGCGATGCCAGTTCGGCGTAGGGCCCCGGGTCTGATGCCTGCTGGGCCGGTTCAGGGCCCATCGCTCGCTCTATAGAAGGCGCATAGGGAACGTTCCGTGCTTCTCTTATCTCGACTTTTTCCGCCTGGGCACTTTTCATGACCTGCGTGTCTCCTGCGTTTAGTGAAGCTAGTATGTGCCTGCCCGTCTCGGCCTGTCAAGGAATGTGCATTTCAAAACATGAGGAGGAGGCGTTCTCAAAAACAAGGAAAATGGGCGGCTGCGCCGCCCATTTTCCTTGTTTTTGAATGTAGAATCCTAGGGGAGCAACCGCCCTCCCTCGAAGATCCGCTGCACGTCGAAGACGGTGATGATAAGCATGAACGCGAGGAGCACCATCATGCCTGCGAAGTGCACCATGCCTTCTTTCTCGGGGGCGATGCGGCGCCCACCGCGCACCAGTTCAATCAGGATAAAGAGCAGCCGCCCGCCGTCGAGGGCCGGTAGGGGTAGCATGTTGATCAGGAACAGCGAAATGCTGAGCAGCGCCGTCAGGTTGAGCAACTTATCGAAGCCGCCCTCCTGGGCAACCTCGCCCGTGAGTTGCGCGATACCCACCGGGCCGGTAACGCCGGGGCCCTGGGCCTGACCCGCGAACGCCTGGGCTATCCCCTTGGGTATATTGCTGACCACCTCCCAGGTGTTGCCGATTGCCTTGCCGACGGCCTGCGCTGGGTTGTAGTACACCACGTGCTGGGGCTTATAGAGTGCGAAGCCGTACGACTTCTGCTGCTCGTTGCCCACGTCCAGCGTGAAGGGGCCAACTTCCTTGCCATTGCGCATGACGGTTACCTGAGGCGCCTCTTTGGCAGACGCCAGCATTGACGTGACCACAGACTGATTATTAACCGTGGTGCCGTTGACCTTGATAATCTCGTCCCCCGGCTTCAGCCCGGCCTTATCGGCCACGCTCCCGGCCCGCACGTCGCCAACCTTGGCGGGGCTCACCCAGAAATCGAGGGTGATGCCGAGATAGGCCGTGCCGCCTGGGGGGTTAGGGTTGGGGGTGATCTTGAGCGTGATCTCCTTGCCGTTACGGTCCACCACGAAATCGGTGGGCGTACCGGCGTACTTGCGGCTGAGCGAGCGAACCTGGTCGCTGTTCGATACCTCCTGGCCCCCCACGCTCACTATGCGGTCTCCCGGCTGCATGCCCGCAGTTGCGGCAGGCTGGCCGGACGAGACGCTGCCCACGCCAGTGCTCGGCGCGTCCACCTCGGTCGTGCCCGATACGGCCAGGCTGGCGAAGATCACAAAGGCGAGCACCAGGTTCATGAACGACCCTGCCGCGAGCACGATTATACGCTTCCAGGCCGGGGCGCGCCCAAACGACGCCGGGTCGTCCGAGTCGCCGTTCTCACCTACGATTTTGACGAAGCCACCGATGGGCAGCCAGTTTAGCGAGTAATCGATACCGTTGTGCCGTATCGCGAACACCCTCGGAGGGAAGCCGATGCCGAACTCCTCCACCTTGATGCCCAGCAAGCGCGCCGAGAAGAAGTGCCCCATTTCATGCACGACCACCAGCACACCCAGCACGGGCACAATCCATAACCAACTGAAATCCATTCTCTATCTCCAAATGACCAGATGCGTAAAACGTGAAACGTGAGGCGTTAGGGAGTGCCCGGTTTCAGTTCCACACACCAACTACGCCTATCATTATTACGCTGCCTACTACCTTCGCGTTTCACGCTTCACTATCTCTTCCGCGGTACGCCTTGCCCAATCGTCGGCCCATTTGATGCCGGCGATGTCGGGATGGGCTATCGCGACAGAGGCATGGCGATTAAGTACTTCTTCTATTATACCAGGTATGTATCCAAATCGGATTACCCCTTCGAGGAATCGGGCCACGGCGATTTCGTCGGCTGCGGCCATGGCGGTCGGGTAGGTGCCGCCCAGCCTGCCCGCCTCGAACGCGAGCGAGAGGCAGCGGAAGCGCCCGGTGTCCACCGCCTCGAAATGGAGCGCCCCCAGCGCTGCCCAATCGGCGCGTGGGTGGGTGGAGTTGGTGTAGCGGTGGGGGTGGGTGAGGGCGTACTGGATCGGCACCCGCATATCGGGGATGCCCAGTTGGGCCTTGGCCGAGCCGTCCACGAAGCGCACCATCGAGTGGATTATGCTTTCCGGGTGTACGATCACTTCGATATCATCGAAGCCCACTCCGAAGAGCCAGTGAGCCTCGATGACCTCCAGGCCCTTATTCATCAGGCTTGCCGAGTCGATTGTGACCTTGGCCCCCATGTTCCAGGTCGGGTGCTTCAGGGCCTGCTCGGGCGTGGCGGCAGCAGTACTCTCCGGGTCCCAGGTGCGAAACGGCCCTCCCGAGGCCGTGACCACCAACTTCTCGATGACCGCCCAGGACCCGCTGGCACCTCTCTGTGCGGACGATGGACGATGGACGATGGACGATGGACCGTCAACTCCATCGTCCATCGTCCATCGTCCATCGTTCGCCGCAGGCACCGGTCCATCGTCTGCCGAAGGCTCGCCCACCAGGCACTGCCAGATCGCGCTATGCTCGCTGTCGATGGGCCGAATTCTTATCCCGTTGCGTATCGCCAGCCCCGTGACGATCTCGCCGGCCATGACCAGGGCCTCTTTGTTGGCCAGGGCCACCTCTTTGCCCGCTTCCAGGGCGGCCAGCGTCGGTGCGAAACCCGCGTGGCCCGTGGTGGCGATCACCACCAGGTCCACGTCAGGGTGGCTCGCAAGTTCCACCAGCCCCTCCTCGCCCCCCAGCACTCGCGGGCCGTCCTCCGGAGCATTACCTGCCACGCTCTCCTCGGCCAGCGCCAGCAGCGGACGCGCATGCCCCGCACTCTCCAGCGAAGCCGCCTGTGCCAACAAGGCGTCCAGGTCCCGCCCCGCCGCCATGGCCACCACCCGGAACCGCCCGCCCAGTTGGCGCACCACGTCCAGAGTTTGCCTGCCAATCGAACCCGTCGAGCCGAGCAGAGCGATGTTGGTCGGGCCTTCGGCAGACGATGGACGATGGACGATGGACGATGGGGTATGAGCGCCGGTGCCGGGAGCGTTGGCGGACGGTGAACCGGTATCCTTATCCCCATCGTCTATCGGCCGTCGTCTATTGTCCGTCATACCCCTATCGTCCATCGTCTATGGTCCGTCGTCCACCGTCCAGCGTTCTCGACAGCCGGGTGATGGCCGCCAGGTGGTGGTCGTCGTGCTCGGCAACGAACTGCGCCAGGTCGATCACCCGCATCTGTTTCTGCAAGCGCGGGTGGAGGGCCAGCCGCCCGACCATGTCTGCGTCCATGTCCTCCAGCCGCGCCACGAAAGCCATTCGCACCT
>JBJMMB010000054.1:0-5064 GCA_045805005.1 Chloroflexia bacterium | reverse complement strand
GGTAGTCACCTGGCGCATGTTGGTGCCGCCGTCCGAGGATTGGGCGACGACTGTGATCAGGTTGCCTCCAGACTGGAGGGGCACGGCGACCTCGAATGCGCCGCCGGTGGGGGCTACGGTCTTGACTTCGCCTCCGGTGGCGACGTAGACGTGCTCGGCGTTTGTGGTGCCGCGGACGGTGATGTTGGGGCCGCCGGCCGCCGCGCCGGCCGGTGGGGCGGTGAGTTCGAGCGCGGGCTGACTGAGTTTTGTAGAGCCGGCGTAGCGCCTGGCTACGACCTCGGGGGTTTCGGGGGGATGGCCTAATTCGATGGCCCGCGCCAGCCGGATGTACTGGGCCATCGCCCAGGCGAGGGGAGAGGCCGAGCCGGTGGCCTTGCCGAGCTGGTAGCCGTAGGTGGTGGGGTCGGGCCGGTCCCAGACCTGCTCGGGGATCATGTAGCCGTCGTTGGCGGTGTTGGCCATCGTGCGGAGGAAGGGCAAGCCATCGCGCCCATTAGCTACCTCGTACTCTCCGCGCTCGCCGCTGAGGATGGGCCAGGGCCGCCCCATCGTGATGGTGTTGAACTCCCAGGGTCCTCCGGTGGGCTTCTCGCCGTAGCCGTCGAGGGTGTAGCGGTGCCATACTCGGCCGCTGGGGGTATCAACCGCGAGCGAGGCGTCGGTCTCGGGCAGGGAATCGGCCACGTACTTGTCGTTGGGGGCTTTGACGCCCATGCGGACTAGCTCGAGGAAGCCGGCGTCGAGGATGCTGTTCTCCTTGTGGAAGCCGGCCCCGTTAGCGTAGTCACGGGCAGAGCCGTCGTTGGGGTCGCCGTTGTTGTCGATGCGCACGTAGTAGTGGCCGTCGCCCTCGGGGCCTGTGGTGGTGAACATCCACTTCTCGGTGCTGCGCTGCCAGGCGTCCGCGACCCCGGTCCAGAGGGCGGCACGGGCGGTATCGCCGCGAGAGCGGGCGAGGTCGCCCGCCGCGACCAGGCCGGCTATCTCCGCGGCGAGGGTGGAGGGGGAGTAACCGTCGGTCTCCTCCCAGCGCTCCTGAGGGGTTGAGGGCCCCCTGAGCACGAGGGCATCCGCGGCCTTGATGACCCCCTGCCAGGTGGGGTCATCGGTGCGCCCTAGCTGCCAGGCCAGCACGATCGGGAAGGCCGTCTCGTCGAGCTGCACGTTGGTTTGGTCAGGCGTACCGTTTACTTTGGAGTTCTGGGGGAAGGTGCCGTCGAGGAGTTGCTGGTGGGTGAAGAGCCAGGTTACCGCTCGGTCGGCCGCGGTGCGGTCTCCGGCGGCTAGCATAGCGGTCACCTGGTGGTAGAGATCGCGAGCCCACACGAAGTGGTAGCCGCCCCCGCCGTCGTCGGCCTTGACGTTGAAGCCCCAGGGGAGGGTGAGCGAGGCGATGAAGGCGCCCGGAAAGCTCTTGTCCTCATGGGCCTTGATGGTCATCACGGCCACGTCGTACTGGACGGCGAGGCGATCTTTGAGCGCAGCGGGGGCGGGAGTTAGCGAGGCGAGGTAGTCGTGCCAGCCGGACTGGTAGGCGGTCAGATGGGCGCTGAAGGGTTGGGCGAGGCTGGCGCGGGTGGCAGCCTCAGCGTCGGCGGTCGAGCCGGCGAAGCCCAGGGCGAGCGTGAAGGTGGCGGCTTTTCCGGAAGGATCGAGGAGGATCTCGGCGACCTGGAGGACGTTGCCGTCGGCGGCGGTGTCGTAGCTCCAATCGAGGTGGCGGTCTGCTTTGAGGTCGGTCCAGCCATCGCTGGTGCCGACGAAACCGCTGGAGGTGTGGAGGAAGCCCGAGGATGAGACGAGCGCGCCTGCTATGGGGCCATCGGCTGCGAGCAACGCCACGCCGGTGCCGCTACCCCGCCGGGAAGCGGTGTCGTGGAGGGAGGAGTTGCCCAGGGCGGGGTCGTAGAGCATGAAGAGCTGGTAGGGTCCGGGCTGGAGCGGCTCGAAGGCAACCTGGATGAGCAGTGTGGAGCGAACGGGGTCGGTCACATAAGTCTTGGTGATGCGATAGCGGCCCGATTTGGCTTTGTTGGTTTGCTCGTAGGTGAGGGAGCGGGGGTCGGTGAGGCGCATCTCGTGGGTGGTGTCGTCGCTTTCACGGTCCACAAAGGAGGTACCGTCGGTGACGGCGAATTCGAGGGAGCGCACGTCGGCGGTGTCACCTCGCGGATAGTAGACTTCACTCAGGACCCCGTTGGCGAGGGTGTACCACACTTTGGAGTCGGGGGTGGTGGAGGTGCCCAGGCCCTGTTTATTGCCGGTGGTCCAGAATGCGGAGTCGCCGGGCCAGCCTGGTGGGGCAGCGCCCGTGGCAGTTGTAGCGCCCGAGGGGCTGGCTGCGACCTCGGGGACGGTGGCTGTAGCTCCTGCGGACGTGGAGGCGGAGGTGGAAGTGGACGTCGCGGTCGGGACGGTGGGGGCGGAGCCGGTCGCGGGCGTGGGCGAGGGGGGAGGAGGCGTGGGCGTGGCATCGGGGCCGAGACATGCGGTGAGCAGCCCGGCGAGGAGGACGCAGCAAGCAAGCAGGGACGCCGGCCTGGTGTTTATTCCGATCTTGGGTGGACGCGGTGTTGGCATAGGGCGAATCAATGCGTAAGTTGGAAGCCGATTGTATTGAGTGCATCAATCGTGCCCAGGGAGCCGGGGCAGGCGGGGCCTGGTCAGGGCCGGTTGGCGAGGGACATTAAGCGTGCATCCAAGTCGATGAGGTAGTCGCGTCCGTAGGGGCCGTTTTCGAGGGTGGATATGAGGTGGGGCGGGAGGTCCTGGGCGATTTCCTGGCTGCACGACCCGGCGGCGAGGGCGATGGTGGCTACGGTGTCTACGTCGCCGGAGAAGGCTATGCACGTGGTGAGGAGCTCGCTCATGCTGCTCGATTGGGCGAGGGCTGTGATGGCTGCGCGCACGCTCATCCACCCTTTGGACCCGACTTTGCCTCTCCAGGGGGCGGACCATTCGCCAGGCAGATGCTCCTCCAGGAACGCCGCAAGACCGAGCTTGTGACCGCCGTAGATGAAGTAGTGGGTCATGAGGGCGGAGGCAATGGAGGCGTTGATGCCGGAGGGGGTGTTGTGGGTGATGGCTGCCTGGAGGGCGGCTCTGCGGGTGACCTCCTCGGGGCTGGGGAAGACGCCGATGGGGCCGGAGCGCATGGCGGCCCCGCTCTTGTCGCTGGTGGGGCGTATCTCGGCGAGGAACTGGGAGCCGTCGCGCACGCGGCCGAGGAAGGCGCGGAAGCTCGCGGAGTAGCCCTCCCGCGGGTCGCGCTTGTACACCTCGACGAAACTGTTGGCGAGGCCGAGGGAGGTCCAGGAATCGCCCGAAACGATGGCCTCGGCGACGGCGATGCTCATCTGGGTGTCGTCGGTGTAGCAGCCGGGGGTGATGTAGTGCGTTGGGTGCTGGACGTAGCCCGCGAGGTCGTTATAGAGGGCCAGCGTGTAGGGGCTTACGTACTCGAAGCCGGCACCGTAGGCATCGCCGATGGCGAGCTCAAGGAGCATGGGGCGAACCAATCATACGGGTGACTGTTAGCATCTCAGTACCGGAGTATAATCTAAAAGCAGTTGGGAGACACACTTCAGGGAAATCGCCGGAGTAGCCCGACCCGAAGCGCAAGCGCTTATGATCAACTTCCTGGAGCGCGACGAGGCAAAACTCAGGGGCGATCTCAACCTTGATTACTTCGAAAGGGTAGAAGACGAACTCGGGTTGCCGTACAAAGAGATCGATACAGGCTAAGGGGTGAGCAAATGAAGTATACGAACGCCTGGTATTGGGATGGTAGCTGGAGGGACATTTGCGTCCAGGGCGTTGCCATTGCCGATTGGCAGCGGGTGGTAGACTGGCTTCGTGCCGGTCCCTACCCCGTGGAATTCCTCCTGGGCGGTGAGCCTGCACCTTTGCCGGCGGATGTTTCGCCTCTGTTTGCGCTAAGTAACGAGATCGGGGTTCTGATGAGCGTCGACCTAGAGGGCACGATCGCCAACTGCCATTTCTTCTGGCACAAGGAGATCGAGTTCGATATTGACCCACGACAGGTGAATAGCGAGGAGCGAGAAGAGGCCATCGCAGACTTCATGCGGGCGCTGGGTAGGGCGGTGGGCAAGGATGTTATTCTGACGCCGGAGAACTGGCACCGGGCATCATTCCTCCGCTACGATCCCGAGCGGGACGAGATTATTCACTTTGCCGATACGTCGCTTGAGCCCATCGAATCGAGGCAACTGAGCCGCGAAGAGGCGTTCAGGTTGATGGCGAAAGGTCTTGGGGTGGACGAGAACGACGAGGCGGCGGTTATCAGGAAGCTGTTGGAAAAAGTGAATAAACCGGCGTATCCGGAGGATTGAGGGTAGCGAGCGGTATTGGGGCGGGGATTGAGTTGAGGGTGGGGTATGGATAGCACGCCAAAGGAGCTGGAGCACGATCGTAAGCTGAGCAGGGGCTGTGGTCGGGTGCTGGCTGTGGTTCTGCTGGTGCCTGCGGCGATTATGTTGTTGGCGATTGTATTCTGGGTGGGCTGGGGAACGCCGGTGGGTCCGCTGGGGCCGGTACTGGCATACCCTTTTTTCACTCACCCGCCGCCTAGCACCGACAACCCGCCGCTGGTGAAGGATGCGCGGAATGTGGGGGTGGAGAGAAGGTCGAAGCCTGATGGGAGAACGGTAACTTACGAGACGGGGCTTTCGAGGGATGAGGTGTACTTGTTCTATAAGGAAGCTCTTACGCGGGATGGCTGGGGAGAGAAGCGTTACTACGGGAAACCTACACCGGTAATGGACGCGTTGCTACTTGAATGGGATCAGTTCGGACCAAACGGGTGCGAGGAGTTGGGGTATACCTTCTGGGTGGAGGCCACGGCGGTAACATCGGACACGACGCGGGTGCGGCTTGAGATCGCGCAGATCAACCCATGCTAGCGGGTGGTAGCGTTCGCCTCAGGAGTTGGTTAGGGCGAGGTAAACGATTTTGCGGATCTGGCCGCGGCGGGCGCGTTGCCGATTCAGGGCGTGGGTGCTGTGGTTGGTATTTGCGATAGCGGAGTGACGTTGGAAGGCG
>JBJMMB010000053.1:0-6588 GCA_045805005.1 Chloroflexia bacterium | reverse complement strand
TAGCTTCCGCTTCGAAGCAGCATAAAGATACTCCATCACCTGTTGCGGACTTACGGGCCGCAACAGGTGATGCCATTAGTGATACTTGGGGCACGCCCCCAGGCCCGGGAGGAGGCCAGTATGTGGGCTAAGGTGAATACGCAGAAACCTTTATTCGCGGTCATGATTCCGCTCATCGCGTTGACCTGGGTCTCGCTGTTGATTTGGGGGCTGTCGCCTTATGCGCGGTTCCTAAGCCACGAGTCGTTGGAGGGCGTTCACCTGGAGCATAGCGCCGGAGTCCTCACCATAATGGTGGCCGGTTGGACGCTGATGCTTGTGGCGATGATGCTGCCTACCACCCTCCCCCTGATTAGCCTCTTCTACAGCATTATCGCCCAGCGCGCCAACCGGGGCAGGCTCGTGTTGCTCCTCCTAGTGGGCTACCTGAGTATATGGACGGTGTTCGGCGTGTTGGTCCACGTGGGTGATTTGGTTCTGCACAATCTTGCCGAGCAAGCCATGTGGCTTCACGATCACCAGTTCATCGCGGCGGCAACGCTCCTGCTGGCCGGCCTTTACCAGTTTTCACCTCTGAAGTACAAGTGCCTCGATAAGTGTCGCTCGCCGTTGAGTTTCATCATGTCGCACTGGCGAGGCCGCCGGGATCTGGGACAGAGTTTCCTCCTCGGAGTACACCACGGCCTATTCTGCATTGGCTGCTGCTGGGCGCTGATGCTGCTCATGTTTGGAGTGGCCGTGGGCAGCTTTAGCTGGATGCTGGCGTTGGGGGCGGTGATGGCTATTGAGAAGAATATGCCCTGGGGCCGCAGGCTGAGCGCACCCCTGGGGGTTTTCCTGCTCGGCTGGGGCTTGTCCCTCGCATTGACTAATATGATGTGGCTTTTGTCTTGATTCACGCTGAGGAAGCGTGGCATCTCAGATCCAAAAGCACGAAAATGGGCGGGTGCACCCGCCCATTTTCGTGCTTTTGAACGACTCTGGCCGGAAGGATAGAGTCGGTTCTCACTCGGCTTTAGCCGGCTACCTGGCACAGGTATTGCTCCCTCAGATAGCCATTCCCCATGGACCGCGAGGCCACCTTTTACCCCACCTATTGCAATACATACTAAGGAGCACCATGCCATGAAAGTGACGAAGAGTATCATAATCAACCGGTCGCCGGAAGAGATATACGGCTTCTGGCGTGACTTTCGGAACCTGCCGCGATTCATGCGGCACCTCGAATCGGTAGACATAACCGCCGATGGGCGCTCGCATTGGAAGGCGAAAGGCCCGGCGGGCACTAAAGTCGAGTGGGACGCGGAGATCACCGAGGACCGTCCAAACGAACTGATAGCGTGGCGCTCGCTGGAGGGCGCGGACGTGCCGAACTCCGGTTGGGTGCGCTTCAGCAAGGCCACCGGCGGGCGAGGCACTATGGTGACGACGTATATAGAGTACGATCCGCCGGCAGGGAAAGCAGGCTCGCTGGTTGCCAAGCTGTTCGGCGAGGAGCCCGAGATGCAGGTCCGAGACGCCCTGGGCGCCCTCAAGCAGGTGTTGGAGACGGGCGAGGTGGTGCTTTCGGAGGCCACCATCGAGGGCAGCCGCGTGAAGCAGCCCGCCGCCCAGCCGCCGGAGCAGTGGAACCCCACGCCCATGCCCACCTATTCGGCCACACTCTGATTCCTACCTACCCTGTTTCAAAGGAGAACCTGATGAAAGCCAATTGTTGGATTTCGACCAAGAAAGTGGAGGTTCGGGACGTGCCCGACCCCAAGATCCTGAACCAGAAAGACGCCATCATTAAGATCACCTCGGCCGCCATATGCGGCTCCGATCTACACCTGTACAACGGCCTGCTCCCGACCATGGAGAAGGGCGACGTCCTGGGCCACGAGTTCATGGGCGAGGTCATGGAAGTGGGCCGCGAGGTGAAGAAGCTGAAGGTGGGCGACCGGGTGGCTATCCCCTTCCCTATCGCCTGTGGCAGTTGCTTCATGTGCCAGCAAGAGTTGTATTCGATGTGCGAGAACTCGAACCCCAATGCCTGGATGGCCGAGAAGGTCTGGGGGCATTCGACGGGCGGCATATACGGCTACTCGCACATGCTGGGCGGCTACGCCGGGGGGCAGGCCGAGTACGCTCGCGTGCCGTTCGCAGACGTGGACCACATAAAGATCCCGGACGGCGTCCCCGACGAGAAGGTGCTGTTCCTCACAGACGCCTTCACCACGGGCTATTACGCGGCCTACAACTGCGACATCCAGCCGGGCGACACGGTGGCGATCTGGGGCTGCGGGCCAATTGGCCAGTTCGCGATCCGCAGCGCCTTTATGCTGGGCGCGGAGCGGGTGATCGCCGTCGACCGCTACGATTACCGGCTGAAGATGGCGCGTGATGGAGGCGCGGAGACGATCAACTACGACGAGATTGACTCCGCGCCCGACGTGATCAACTCCATGACGGGCGGGCGCGGCCCGGACGCCTGCATCGACGCCGTGGGCATGGAGGCGCACGGCCACGGCGTGGCCGACGTGTACGACCAGGCCAAGCAGGCGGTGAAGCTGGAGACCGACCGGCCTTACGTGCTGCGCGATGTGATGCGAACCGTGCGCAACGGCGGCCGGCTGTCGATCATCGGGGACTACGCCGGTATCGTGGACAAGATCCCGTTCGGCTCCGTGATGAACCGGGCTGTGACCATACGCACGGGGCAGACCCCGGTGCAAAAGTTCGCTCCCCAACTCCTCGAAAGGATCCTGAACGGCGAGATCGACCCGAGCTTCGTGGGCACCCACACCGTACCTCTGTCCGACATTTCCCGTGGGTACGAGATGATGGACAACAAGGAAGACGGCTGTGTGAAGGTGGTAGTGAAGCCTTAGCACGTCAACGCACAGCCGCGGGCTTCTCGTGAAGTAAGCTCCGTCCGCCACCCTCTCCGGTTCCAGGGAGAGGGTGGCGTTATTTACATAGGGCTCATTTGAGAACGTCCGTAACCCCGTTACGGAGGCACGGGCACCCCGATGAGGTGTCGTTACAGCTGCCCTCCTTGTTTCGCCCGGCGCAAGCCCAGGTATTGCACCACCCCCAACAGCACCCCGAACTCGGCCAGCGCGGCCATAGCCCACCGCCCCTCGGGGGTAAGCGAGGGCCAGCCGGTAATGGCCAGCGCGGCGGCGAAGAGCGCGGTGCCGGCGTTGAGAGCGACCGCGGTCCGGCCAATACCTGAGATTGGTCGGTCGCGGCGCAGCACCTGAAAGATACGGAGTCCGTACAGCAGCCCCACCACGCCGCTCGCCATGACGACCGGGGCGCTCACGCCCATGAAGCGGGCCACGGGCTCGGCGGCTATGACCAGGGCCACGCCCGAGGCTACGCACAACAGGCCGTCCACTTGCAGGGAGCGGCGGAGCAGGTCCACGCGCTCTGAGGCGGGGGTTTGGGTTGTAACTTCTGTTGCCATCTGGGGAAACCTCTCTTTCGTGAGTTTGTTTCCCACAGCCTAAGGCAAGCGCGGGTGCCGGGTCCATACAAAACGGTGCCATTTGCTGCCGAAAATATTAGCACCCCTACTCCTGGTGGGTGCGGAGGTCCTGGGCGACCAACCGGGCGGCGGCTGTCTGCCAATTGTAGAGGGTGCGCTCGGGGACGTAGGTGCGGAGCCATTCGAGGGCTTGTTTTGAGGCCGGATCGAGGCTGCCGTTGGCATGGTCGCGGGCATAGAGCAGGACAGGGATCAGCAGGACAGCGAGACCGGAAAAGAGCGTGCCCAGGGCTGTGAGAGTGGCTTCGGTGCCTGCGCCCCCGCCGTACCCGTACCCGGCCAGGAGCCCGAGGCCAGTCCCCAGGGCGAAGAAGATAAGGGTGAGGCCGGTGAGGAGGAGCAGCAGGCCGCGCCCGCCGCGCCCCAGCAGATAGAGGCCCATCCAGAATGTGAGGGCTGCGACAAGCACTTGCAGCGCGGGCAAGAGGTTCCCCATGCCTTAATATATACCATTACGCCCCGTTTTCGGGAGCAATACTGGCGCGTTACTTGTCCTGCGCCAACCGGATGGCCGCCTCTGGTCCCAGGTTGCGGCCCGCAGCCCAAAGCCGGCTGTCCAGCTCGTCGCGCAGCGAGGCCAGGCTGGCGCGCTCGTAGTAATCGCGCTGGTCCGGGGCCAGTTGCGCCCCCAGGCCATCAAGGAGCGACTCCGCGGCCCCGAACAACTTAGCCGCGAGCTCCTTCTCGTCCTGGTCGCACTTGATGGCCGCGATCACCAGCAGGCTGTTAGCCAGGCCCTTCTTGTTCTGGAGGCGCTCGAATATCGAGAGGCTCTCTCTAGAGTGCTGGAGCGCTTCCTTGTGCAGACCCAGTTCGCGCTCCGCCTGGGCGAGCTTGTGCAGCGAGTTGGCTATGCCCCACTCGTTTCTTACTTCCTGCCTGAGCGCCAGGCTCTCCTCGGCATATTTCTTAGCGCCCTCGTAGTCGCCCTTTCGGAAGGCCACTTCGCTGAGGTCGCTAAGAGAGTAGGCCAGGTTGGTCTTGTTGCCCTGGGCTTTGTATATGTCCAGGCTTGCCGCGAACGATGCCGCGGCCTCGTCGTATTTTCCTTGCATCATCATCAGCCGGCCCTGGCCTATAAGCGCGTCCAGCGTGAACAGCTCTCGCAGCTTGCCTTTTTGCCGGTGCGCGTACTCGAGACATTCTTCGTAGAAGCGGTTTGCTCCCTCGTAATCTTCTCGCCGCCAGGCCAGTTCCGCCAGGTGGTTGAGGGCCCCGACCATGCCTCTTGTGTGGTTCGTGGCTTTGGCCAGGTCCATCGCCTCCTGGAGCCGCTGCTCTGCAACCTCATAGTCTCCATTGCGCATGGCTGCGACCCCGATTTTGTTCAGGACGCCGACCACGCCCTGCCTCAGCCGGGTATCATTGCTCGCCTCGGCAAGCTGGCGCCTTATTTTGAGGCCCTTTTCGTACAGGGATATGGCCTCGTCGTACTCATTCTGGAGGAACGCCAATCTTGCCGCCGCGTCCAGGGCCTCCGCGCGGTATCTGTCGTGCCCTGGACGTCTTTTGGCACGTAGAGCCTGAGCCAGGCGCTCCCGGCCCTCGGTGAGGAAACCGCGGCGCTCCCAGAAAAGGCCCAACTCCCCGGCTAATTGCAGTCCTACCCCTGAAGTCTGCCCTATGTCGCTCTTTCGCGCCCACTCCATCGCGGTCACGAGGTCGTCATAGTCCCGCTCCAGCCTGCCCAGGCCGATCTCCGGCTCCTGGCCCCATATTCGCGCCGTCTGGTGCTTGGCGAATTCCAGGAAATACTTTGCATGCTCTTGCTGAAGCCGCTCTGCTTCTCCCGTCTCCCGGAGCTGGATGCCTGCGTACTCTCGCACGGTCTCCAGCATGTTGAAACGCGACTCGGGCTCGCTGCTGATCTTCATGACCAGGTTTTTGCGCACCAGGCTGTTCAGTATGGCTATCAGCTTCCCCTGGCCGATAGTGTCGTCAACGCAAACGCTCTCCGCCGCCTTGAGCGACCAGGCCCCGGCGAAGGCGGCGAGCCGGCGAAAGACGGTGGCTTCCTCCGGGCTCAGCAGCTCATAGCTCCAATCTATCGCCGCCTTCAGCGTCCTGTGGCGTGGGTCTGTTTGCCTCTGTCCTTGCACCAGCACCTCGAAGCGCTCCCGCAGCCGCTCAAGCATTTCGTCTACCGAGAGAGTGGTGGTCAGCGACGCCGCCAGCTTTATTGCCAGTGGATTGCCGTCCAGGTGCTTGCAAATCTCGGCTATCTTCCCTACATTTCTTTCCGTGACCCTGAAATCGGCTCCAGTGTTCATCGCCTCGGCGACGAATAGCTCCATAGCGGCGTATGAGTGCAAGTCGTCCACCGCGACCTTCTGGGGCGAGGCCGGCACGGCCAGCATCTGCAGGCTGTATACCGTTTCGCCGTCGATAGCGAGCCGCTCGCGGCTGGTGACCACTACCTTAAGCTCGGACGCCTTGCTCAGGAGGGCGCTGATGAGGCCGGCGCATGCATCCAGTAGATGCTCGCAGTTGTCGAATATGAGCAGCACGGCCTTCCTCTGCAGGTAGACGATGACGCTATCCCGAAGAGACAAAGCCTCGCTCTGGCCATCGCCGAACACCGAAGCCACCGTTTGCGCTACCAGGTCGGGGTCGGACAGCGACGCCAACTCAATGAGCCCTACGCCGTCACTGAACTGCGCCGCGACCTCCTTCGCCAGGTGCAGGGCCGTGCGTGTCTTGCCGGCACCGCCCGCACCCGTTATCGTAAGCAAGTGGGTGCGCGACAGTTCTTCGCGTAAGGCTGTCACTTCCTCCTGGCGCCCGATGAAGGGGCCCAGTTCCGCGGGCAGGTTGCTGGAGAAGGCCCCTTCCACCCTCAGAGGCGGAAAGGTGGCCTGAAGGCCCGGCGCTACTAGCTGGAAGATGCGCTCGGGCCGCTTGAGGTCCCTGAGGCTATATGCGCCCAACTCCCTCAGTTCCGCGCCGTCCAACGCGGGGTCGCGCCGGAGCGCATCGCGCACCAGCTCGGTGGTCACCAGCGACAGCAGGACCTGACCCCCATGGCCCGCGTCCATCAGGCGGGCCGCTCTATGCAG
>JBJMMB010000052.1:0-10097 GCA_045805005.1 Chloroflexia bacterium | reverse complement strand
CTTTGCCTCGTGGCCGGCCAACCGGCGCCCCAGTGTGCGCGGCCACTATCACGCTACCGGTCTGCTGGAGCCGAGCCTGAGCCCGCATCCTCGTCACGGTCTACCACCCATTGCAGGTAGGCGAAAAGCGCCGGCAGACCGTTGAAGCCGCGTCGCCTCCCCGTGTGCGGCTCTTCTACCTGGAACCGCCACACTGCACCCTGGCCCTGACCCTCCCCCTGGTCCCCAGGCCGCTCCTCCCACATCCTCAGCATGTACGCCTGGTATCGTGGTGGTTGCTTTGGGTTCATCAGAGTGCTCCTCTCTATCCCCAGTGCGCATTCTCTGGTAGAATTGCCTAATCGTAGCAGCCCATCGTAATTTAATCGTAAGCTGTGGGCATGCGGCTTGCCGGCGCTCTGTGGCCTTTCTGGCTGATGCGCGGCAATATCGTAGAAGGCGGGCGCAGACTTGAGACTGCTCTGGCGGCCTATGGCGCGGTCGAAGCGCGCCTCTCGGGGCCACCATCGAACGAACTGCTCGCCGACTTGTCCTGGGCGCTGACCGGGGCGGGCGCGATGGCGGAAGCGCGCGGTGATTACGCGGGCTCATGCGCCTACCTGGAGCGGAGCCTGTCCGTGCGCCGGGCAATGGGTGACAAGAAATTTATCGCCGCAGCGCTCCATAACCTCGCCCAGGCGGTAAGGGGCGAGGGAGACTTGGTCCGCGCCCGGCAGCTAATCGAGGAGAGCTTGGCGATCCATAGAGAAGTGGGCAACAAGACTGGGCTTGCCAATTCTCTGGGCACGCTCGGCACTATAGCCTACAGCCAAGGGGATTACGCTGCTGCCCTCTCCTACTTTGAGGAATGCCTGGCCCTCTGTCGTGAATTACACAAGCTCCATCCACTTGCCAATAATCTCAACGACCTCGGGAGCCTGCTCCTTCAAATGGGTGAGCATGCGCGTGCGCGTGCCCTCCTTGAAGAAAGCCTTGCGCTTGCACGGGAGTTGGGCGACAGGCCCCTTATGGGTGAGGCACTGGACAATCTCGGCCAGTTGGCCGCCGACCAGGGAGATTTCTCCCTTGCCATATCGCTGCAAAAAGAGAGCCTCGACCAATACCGGCAAGCAGACCACCTCCGCGTGATTTCACAAGTTCTTGCCCATCTAGCCCTGGCTCTCGGTGCGCTTGGCCATGCTGAGGAAGCCTCACGCCTGCTGGGCGCCTCAGAAGCCGCCCGCGTGGCTACTCATTACCAATTGACGCCCGCCGACAAGGGCCGTATCGAACGCGGCCTCGCCACGATTCGCTCCAATACCCAAATAGACCACCGCCATCTCGAAGCCGCCTACAATGAAGGCTTAACTATGACCCTGGAACAAGCCATAGACTCAGCTTTGCAAGCGTAAAACGTAAGGGATGTGGGCGGGCCTGGTTCTAATAATTACGAACCACCTACCACATTTACGTTTTACGCTTTACGAATGATCCATCATATCCTGCCTGCTCGCCTCGAACAGCGCCCCCACCGAGGCTCCCGTGTGAATGCGCCATATCGTCTCCGCGAGGATCGGGGCCACACTCAGCACCGTGAACTTGTCGATCCACTTCTCCGGCGGGATCGGGATCGTGTCCGTCATCACCAATTCCTTTATCGGGCACTCGGCCAATCTCTCCACCGCCGGGCCCGACAGCACCGGGTGCACGCAGCACGCGTAGACTTCCTTCGCTCCCCCGTCCATCACCGTCTTCGCCGCCTGCGTGATCGAGCCCCCGGTGTCGATTTCGTCGTCCACCAGGACCGCCGTCCTGCCGTCCACCTCGCCGATCAGGTTCAGCACCTGCGTCCGGTCGGCGTTCCCCGCCCGCCTTTTCTCGATAATAGCCAGCGGCGCGTCGATAAGCTCCGCGAAGTTCCTGGCCCGCTTGGCGTTGCCGATGTCGGTCGATACCACCACCCGGTCCGGCAGTTGCTTCGACCTGAAATAGTCGGCCAGCAAATATATCGCCGTAAGCTCGTCCACCGGAATATTGAAGAACCCCTGTATCTGCCCCGCGTGCAGATCGGTTGTCAGCACCCTGTTCGCTCCCGCCACCGTGATCAAGTCCGCGATCAGCCGCGCCGTGATCGGCACCCGCGGCTGGTCCTTCTTGTCCGTGCGCCCATACGCATAGTACGGCACCACCGCCGTGATCCGCCCCGCCGAAGCCCGCTTGGCCGCGTCAATGATGATCAGCAGCTCCATGATCGACCTGTTCACCGGCGACGACAGCGATTGCACGATGTACACGTCGTTCTCCCGCACGCTCTGGTCGATCTTGACGAAGATGTTCTCGTTCGAGAACTCAAACACCTCCAGGTTCCCCAGGCTCACCTGCAATTGATCGGCGACCGCTTCGGCCAGGCCGGGGTTCGCGTTGCCCGTGAAGATCGTCAGGTCCTCATACCGCGCCATCTATAGATCCCTCCGCTCGTGGCCCTTTGAGCTCTTGCATTTCCTCCCTCTCGGTGACCCCTACGTCCCCTATGTTCTCGTCGCTCTCCTCGTCCGGGCGGCTCATTGCCTCCGTCACCAGGTCCCTCAAGGCCGCCTCCGCCGCCGCTTGCTCCGCGGTCTGCTTGTTCCGCCCGATCCCGCTGCTAAGCACCCGGTCCCCGACCAGCACCTCCACTCGGAACTCCTTCGAGTGCTCGGGTCCAATGGTGTCTACCAACCGGTAGTAAGGCGTGAGCCGCATCTCCGCCTGCGTGAACTGCTGCAACTGGCTCTTGTAATCCCCCCGCAGCACCTCCAGCAGCCGCTCTTCGTCGTGGTCCCCCAGCAGCCGGTGCCACACCTCGATGGTCGCGTCCAGCCCCCCGTCCATATACACCGCGCCAAGTATCGCCTCCACCGCGTGCGCCAGGTTGCTCGCTCGCGTCCTCCCGCCCGCGACCTCCTCCCCCCTGCTCATGTACAGGTAGTCCCCCAGCTTGAAGGGTGCCCCCAACTCGGCCAGCGTATTCTTCCGCACCAGAGCCCCCCGCAGCGCCGTCAGCCGCCCCTCCGATATGTCCGGCCTCGACCTGAACAGGTCCGCCGACACGATCAGCCCCAGCACCGCGTCCCCCAGGAACTCCAACCTCTCATTAGACCCCAGGTAATAATCGGGCACCTGGTGCAGATAGGACTTATGCACCAGCGCCTGCTCCAGGATCTGCTTGTCTCTGAACACGTACCCTATCGCCTCTTCCAACTCGCTCCGGGGCCGCAACGGCAGCGCGGCCGAGACTTGCTCTTGCTCCTGCTCGTCCCCCGGCGCCTCCCCCTCTACCTGGCCCTCGCTAGGCGTGCTATTGCTCATATCAAGGGCGTTCGCCGTTGCCGGCGGGGGCGCGAAGGGCCGCGTCAAGGTCGATCCCCGCCTGCCGGGCAATCGCCCCCAGCCTTGGCCAGTCCACCTCAAATGTATACCTGTAATTATTGTCTGACACCGATTCGCTTTGTGAGGTCGCCAGTCCGGGCGACACCAGGTATCGCGCGAACGCCTCGGCAATCAAGTTCCCTTCCGGGGTCGTGTCCTCCACCACCAGCGGCCCGCCCGCCGCCTGTCTCAAACCTCGCGCGAAATACGGCCCAAATTGTCCCACATGTGCCCTCTGCGCCTCCATGTTCGCCGCGATCTCGGCCGGCACGTCCTGGATAGCCGAGGCATCCAACTGCGCCTCCACGCTCTCATCCTGCCTGATCGAGTGCTCGATAATATAATCCAGTAACCTTCGCAGATCGTCAGCCATCAACACGCTCCTTCTACCCGCCTGAGTTTTCCCAATTATACACAATCCCAATCTCACCTGTTGCACAGGCCCGCCACAATCCCCAGGCTACCACCCTTATCCTCATGCTCCCACTCATCCCTTCCAATCATCCACCGGATGTGGAAAACCCACCAACCATCCCATTGACGTCCAACCCCTCAGCCTGTATACTACGGTCACTGTAGATGTGTTGAGCGTTTGCAGGAACAGAATTCCGAAGGGACTGCAAAGTTCGTTCGGAATTTCTGTATTAACCCCCCACCTCCATGTGTTATAATTCGCGCTATGAATAGGGCAAAACCCGAAGGGCACAACACCCCCGCTCCTGCGCCCGTCCCGCCTCCGGCGCTCCGAGCCATCCTACCCCTCCCGCCCGGTGTGAATAACCTCTACGTATCCGTAAACGGCCGTCGCGTGCTCAGCCAGGAGGGCAAGCGCTTCAAAGCCGGCGTCCGCTCCCGGCTGGACGATATGCGCGCCTCCGGCCTTCTCACCCCGGAGACTCTCGACGCCCTGCGCTCCGGCTACCTGTCCCTTTTTATCGACTTTTACTTTCTCTCCCCCCTGAAGCGCGACCTAGACGGCGGCCTAAAAATCACTCAGGACGCTATCTGCGAAGCCCTCGATATCAACGATAACCGCGTGGTGGACATCCATCTCGTAAAGCGCATCGACCCCTCCAGGCCGCGCATTCAGGTGCAGCTGGAGCCCATCAGCGAAGAAGACTGGCAGTTTGATGAAGAATTCGTCTACGTTGCTGCGCCCCGCGCTTAATTCTGCCCGGTCGCTCAGCACGAGTCCGCGAAGGCGGACTTTGCTCCGAAGTAGCCCGCGACTTCAGTCGCCGGGCCCAGGTGCGCGCTGCGACGTCCGGGGCACGCGGGTGCGCTACGTCGAGGCTGGCGTCCATAACCCCAGCCCGCCCCTGCTCATGGTGCACGGTTATAATGGCAGTTGTGATTACTTCTACCCCTACGCCCTGCCCGGCCTGGCCGCCGAGCGCCGCGTCATCGCCTTCGACCTGCCCGGCAGCGGCTGGTCCGGCTCCTGGGCGGCCTACAGCCTGGACGCCTACGCCCGCTTCATCCCCGACTTCATGGACGCACTCGGTATCGAGCAGGCCGACCTCCTAGGCCACTCCATGGGCGGGCTAGTCTCTATGTCCGCTGCGGCCGCCGTCCCTCACCGCTTCAGGAAGCTCGTCCTGGTGGACAGCGCAGGCGCGCACCCCCTCAAGTTCGGCCTGGCCCGTTACCTGCGCATATTCACCGACCCTTCCCTCTGGCTCTTCAGGATGTATCCGACCTTCGCAAGGGTGGCCCTCAAGGGCCGCGCCGTGAGCCAGGGCCTGGACATATTGCGCACCACCGGCATAGCGAGCGCCGTCCTCAACAGCTTCGCGCTGCCCACCCTGGTCATCTGGGGCGAGCGGGACCGCCTGGTACCCCCGGAGCACGGGGCTTACATCGCCCAAAATATACCGGGAGCTCAACATCTGGTCATCAAAGGCGCCGGCCACATGCCCTTTTACGAGAAGCCTCAGGAGTTCAGCCGCCACGTGCTGCGATTCCTGAGATAACCCGTACACTATAGTGAGCCTCTCAAAGCTCACCGGAAGATAGGCTACAGAAGATAGGCTACAATTGAGTACTATGATCACCACCGAGCAGACCGGCCCGGCCCAGTCCCAACCGGTCAGGGAGCGTATCATCCGGGTGGATGCTACCACTATCCGCTTCCTGGAGGCGGGTGCTTCGCATACCGGCCCTCCCCTGCTCATGCTCCACGGCTACCGCAGCTCCGCCAATAACTGGCTCCCCAATCCCCTTTCCGCCCTTGCCGCCGAGCACCATGTGATCGCCCCCGACCTCCCCGGCCTTGGCCGGTCAGGAGAGATGCCGTCCTACGGCCTGCCCGAATACGCCGTTATGCTGTACGCATTCCTTGATGCACTCGCCATCGGTGCCGTCAACCTCCTCGGCCACTCCATGGGCGCCCAGGTAGCCATAGCTATGGCGGCCAACCGCCCGCACCGCATCAACAAACTGGTCCTCGTAGACAGCGCGGGCCTCCCCCGACTGGAACCGCGCTGGCAACTGCCTTTCAGAAGGCTAACCGACTCCAGCCTCTGGAGCCTGCGCGGGTACTCGAGCCGCTCCGGCCGCCAGCCGCGCCCTCTGGGCCGCCGCGTCAGCCCCAAGATAGTGCAGAGAGCCCACATCGGCACCTACCTCAAGTCCCTCACCATGCCCACCCTCATAGTGTGGGGCTCTCGCGACCGCGTAGTCCCGTTGGAACATGGCGCGCTCCTGGCCCGCAACATACCCCATGCTCGCCTGGCCATAATCCGTGCGTCCGGTCACATGCCCTTCGCCCAAAAACCAGAGGAGTTCAATCAACTCGTACTTACTTTCCTCAGGAGCCTCGAGTGTTGAAAGGGGTGCAGGCTTCTCCCTGCCGGGGGCTTAGGGGTGCCACCCAACTCTCCCCTTCCCCACACAAGGGGTGCAGGGGGCTGGCTCCCTGCCGGGGGGTTGGGGGTGCCACCCAACTACCTCCTTCCCCACACAAGGGGTGCAGGGGGCTCCCTGCCGGGGGGTTGGGGGTGCCCCCCAAAGCTCACTATTCTCTACTCTCACCGTGGGAGATGAATCCTAGCAAAGACACAAAGGAAAATAATGAGCAGAGAACTAAACGAAATCCTCGATGAAAGCGAAGCCCTAAACCCTGAGCAACTGCTCCTCCAGGCCGAAGAGGCGGTCGCCGAGCATGATGGCGCTCCCGCGGTCAAAGGCCCCGTTGTGGCGGCCCCACGCCCCCTTGACCAGCCGGACACGGTAGCCATCCTCGACTTTGGCTCCCAGTACACCCAACTTATCGCCCGCCGCATTCGCGAGCTCGGCGTCTACTCCGAGATATTCAGCCATGACGCTCCCCTCGAAGAGGTGTCCCGCATCCACCCCCGCGCCTACATCCTTTCCGGCGGCCCCAACAGCGTCTACGATGACGGTGCTCCCTTGCTGCCCCCCTACGTTTTGCAGAGCGGCCTGCCCGTGCTCGGCATCTGCTACGGCTTGCACCTCCTTACCCAGGCTCTGGGCGGCCGCGTCGAGCCCGCTCGCTCTCGCGAATACGGCCACGCTCGCGTCCAAAGGACCAGGGAATCTCCCCTCTTCGATGGCCTCGATGGCGATCTCCCCGTCTGGATGAGCCACGGCGACCACGTGGCGGGCCTGCCCGAAGGCTTCGAGGTGCTGGCCTCGTCGTCAAACGCCCCCATTTCCGCCATCGGCAGGGGAAAGGTCCTCGCCCTCCAGTTCCACCCCGAGGTTGCCCACACCCCGCAGGGAGGGCAGATACTCGCCAATTTCCTCTTCAAGATAGCCGGCTTGCAGCCCACCTGGACCTCGAAATCCTTCGTGGCCTCTGCAGTCGAGCAAATTAGAGAAATGGTCGGCCAGGGCCGCGTACTTTGCGGCCTCAGCGGCGGGGTCGATTCCTCCGTGGCCGCCGCCCTCGTCCATCGGGCTATAGGCGACCGGCTCACCTGCCTCTTCGTGGATAACGGCCTCCTCCGCCTGGGCGAGGCCGCCGAGGTCATCGACACCTTTGGCCGCAACATGCACATGAACCTGGTCCCCGTTGAGGCGAGCGCCCGCTTCCTTGACGCCCTGGAGGGCATCGCCGAGCCCGAGGAGAAGCGCAAGCGTATCGGCAACACCTTCATCCGCGTCTTCGAGCAGGAGGCCGCGAGGCTGGGCGAGTTCGAGTTCCTGGCCCAGGGCACGGTGTACCCCGACGTCATCGAGAGTGCCACCCCTGAGCGCCCATCCGCGGCTCGCATCAAGACCCACCATAACGTCGGCGGGCTCCCCAGCGACCTCCGCTTCAAGCTGGTCGAGCCGCTGCGCTTTCTATTCAAAGACGAAGTGCGCCGCGTGGGCCTGGAGCTCGGCCTGTCCGAGGAGATCGTCTGGCGTCACCCCTTCCCCGGCCCCGGCCTGGCCGTCCGCATCCTCGGCCCCGTCACCCGTGAGCGCCTCGACACTCTGCGCGAAGCCGACGCCATCGTCCGCGAAGAACTACGCGCCGCAGGCCTCTACCGGGAGATATGGCAGGCCTTCGCTGTCCTCCTCCCCGTCCAGAGCGTGGGCGTGATGGGAGACTTCCGCACCTACGCCGACGTCATAGCGATACGAGCGGTTACCTCCGTCGACGGCATGACCGCCGACTGGGCGCAGATTCCCCATGAGGTCCTGGCCCGTATGTCCAGCCGCATCGTCAATGAAGTGCGCAAGGTGAACCGGGTGGTCTACGACATAACCTCCAAGCCGCCCGCCACCATTGAATGGGAATGACCTCCACTCTACCCGACCGCCTGACCACCGAACAAACCTCTCCCACTGCCCCGTCACGAACCAGGAGAACCGCCGGGCGACCATTTCCGGTTTTCCTCACTGGCTTATTGGCCAACGACTGGGCCCTCGCCGCGCTCATTTTCACCGTCACCCGCCTCGTCGCCCTTGCGGGCGCCTACTCAGGCGTCAGCAAGCTCATCCTGGCCGAGCCCGCCCGCAACAAAGGGTGGCTGGCCGAGCTAGCCCTTATGTGGGACTCTGCCTGGTACGCGACCATCGCCCGGCAGGGCTACACCTGGCACCCCGGCGCCGAGGGCGGGACCAACGTGGCCTTCGCCCCACTCTACCCATTCCTCCTTCGTGTTGTTTCCACCCTACTCGATTGGGTCACTCTTGGCTGGGATTGGGGCAACCGCACCTATGGCAGCCTTATCGCCGCCGGCCTCCTCATTAGCAACATCTCCTTCTTCGTGGCGCTGGTCCTGCTCGTCCGCTTGCTCGCGCCCCGCATCGGCAGACCGGGCGCCGCCCTCGTGGCCCTCGCCCTCGCCTCCCTGCCCCTCTCCTTCTTCTTTTCCGCCCTCTACACCGAGGGACCCTTCTTGCTGCTCGTCCTGGCCTCTCTCACTATAGCCCGCTCCGACAGGTCACTCAAGTGGCCGGCGGCCGCCGCTCTCGGCGTGCTGGCCTCTCTACTTAAGTTCGCCGGGGTGCTCCTCCTGCCCATTTTGCTGGTCGAATACCTATCCCAACGCAATTGGAACCTCCGCCGGGTGCGCTTCGACGTGCTGTGGCTCGGCATCATCCCCGTTGGGATGGCCATCTACTTAGCCTTCCTGTGGTGGCGCTTCGGCAACCCCCTCGCCTTCATGGACAGCGAGCTCAAGGGCTGGAACCACCAGGCCTCCTTCTTCTTGGGCACCTACTGGGAGAGCCTGTCGCAGCTCTACCGCAGCCTCACCGGCTTCTACCCACCCGGTGACGACCCGGTCCTGTACTACGGCGGCGGCAGCAGGCTCTACCTGGTCCTCGACCTCGCCATGCCCATCCTACTCCTCGCCGGAGCCGCCCTCGCCGGCACGGTGCTCGCCCGCAAAAAGCTCCTGGCCTCCGAGTGGGCATACCTGGTGTTAGGCATCATCTACCCCCTGAGCACCAACATCACCTTCTCCCTCGCCCGCTACCTCCTGCCCCTCTGGCCAGGCCTCATCTGGCTTGGCGTACTCCGGGGCCGGTGGCGCTGGTTGGCCGCCGCCTGGATAGCCGTCTCCCTCCTCCTCCTGGCCTGGTGCGCCGCCATTTACGGTAGTGCAAAATGGATCGGCTGACCCGAATGTGGTGTATCATTTGCTAACCCATAGAAAGGGGAACTGAATGAAAGTGCTGGTGATAGGTTCAGGGGCGCGTGAGCACGCCATAGTATGGAAGCTCGCCCTCAGCCCCGCCGTGGATACCATCTACTGCGCGCCGGGCAACGGCGGCACGGCGCTTCTAGCCCAGAACCTGGATATGAGCATCGACTCCGAGCCCGACTGCGATCAGCTTGCCGGCTGGGCCTTCAATAACCAGGTCGATCTGGCGATCGTCGGCCCTGAAGGGCCCTTAGCCCACGGCATCACCGATACCATGATGGTGTTTGGAGTGCCGGTGGCCGGACCGACGCGAGCCGCCGCCAAACTTGAGTGGAGCAAAGCCTGGGCCAAGGAATTCATGGCCCGGCACGGCATCCCTTCACCCGCCTTTCAGGTGGTGCAGGGCATGAGCGCCATCCGCGAGAGGCTCAACTCGTCCGACGTCTCCTACCCTCTGGTCGTGAAGGTTGATGGCCTGGCGGGTGGCAAGGGCGCGGAGGTCCTGAGGAGTCGTGACGAGGCCGAGGAGGCCTTCACCAGGCTCGTCGCTTCAAGAGCCCTGACATCCGATTCCGACGACGCCAAGGTGGTCATCGAGGAGTACCT
>JBJMMB010000051.1:0-13105 GCA_045805005.1 Chloroflexia bacterium | reverse complement strand
CGGCTCGCAACCTATCATCTCGGGCATCTTCAACCTCTCGGCCCAGCCGCTAGGCGGAGACGGCACCACAGTTGCCGTGTCGAGTTACGAATTGGTCTACCCCTACACCGCCGTCACCCACCAGTCATACCGCATGATCCTCGACCTGGGCGACTGGACCAAATCGCTCGCCATATTCGCCACCGGCCAATCGGGCCAACCCTACTCCAAGCACTGGGGCGACATGTACTCGGCATGGGTCCAGGGCCAGTTCAACCCCCTCCTCTACACCCCCGCCCAGGTCGATGCCTCGAAGGAAGGCACACTTACCCTCACTCCGTGATTATTTTGAATTATGAATTATGAATTTTGGATTATGAATTCCTCATCGATGCCAATTCAAAATTCAGAACTCATAATTCATGATTCCGCAGGGCCGCCTCTTATCAAAAGCCTGACACTCTTGAGCCAGGCTATTTCTATTTTGTAATATTGCTTTGGATGCCGGTCCCATTGTAGTATATTTAACTGAGATTGCGGACCCAGGATTGAGTACCGGACGATGGACTATGGAGGGCGAACACAAGGTTCGCCCCTACCCCAGGCGGTTTTGTTAGGAAATCTTAGAAAGAGGCGCGAGACAATGGTGAGGCGCATTGGTGCGCTGGCCGTACTGCTGATATTTATGCTGGCCGTATTGTCGGCCTGCGATTCCGGGACGGTTGCCCGGCCGCCAACGCCCGTGCCCCAGTGGCGCTTCCCAACGCCCTTCCCACCAATGGAGCTACCCTCGTCGGAGGCGCCGCCCCCCGATCTCCCGGCAGCTATCCGTCCGCGAACCCCTGCCGGTACCCCTGCGCAGCCTGCCGCTCCCGGCGTGTCGCACGTCCCGACCGCGCCCGTTCACGGCCAGGCACAGCAGGAACTCTTGCAGATTGAGAAAGACACCTCCAAGCTCCGTGGCCTCGACCCCAAAATAGACGTAACCGAGCGCTTCGTGACATCCGATGGCATGCGTGCCGAAATCGTCGCCCAGCGTGACAAGAGCTACACCCGCGAACAGGCTCGGCTGGCGGAACTTGAGCTATGGCTCCTGCGCTATGTAGACGATCCCGGGATCGATCTCTTCCAGATTCAGGCGGATATGCTGGCCGAGCAAGTCGATGGACTCTACGTGCCCGAGGAGAAGACCCTTTACGTTCTCAGCAGCGGCAAGCAGCTCGACTACCAGGCACGGGAAACCGTCGCCCACGAGTTCGTACACAGCCTCCAGGACCAATACTTTGACCTCCAGAAAGTGCTGCCGCGTACTTCCACCGACGGCGACCGCCTGCTGGCAGCCAGGTCGATTGTCGAGGGGGACGCCACATTCTCCGGTGTGCTCTATGCCGACGAATATATGACCAGGGAGGATTTCGCCAAACTGATAGGCCCGCAAACCGCCCCGAAGATCCCCGCGGGCACCCCCGACATCTTCGAGCAGGAGCTAATGTTCCCCTACACGAAGGGCGTGGAGTTCGCGGCCGCCCTCTACAAACGTGGGGGCTTCAAGGCCATAAACGACGCGCTGGCCAACCCGCCTCGCTCCACCGAGCAGATAATGCACCCGGAGAAATTTATGGCCGCACACAAGGACGAACCCATAGCCGTAGGGCTTCCGCCCCTGACGGGCACTCTCGCCTCCGGCTGGGAGTACCGCGAGAGCTCGACGATTGGGGAGTTCGAATTGCAAGCGCTGCTCCAGGGCAAGAACGTGGCCTCCGCGGAATCGGGTGCCGCCGGCTGGGGGGGCGGCCAGTACGACCTGTACACTAACGGCACCAACTCCCTCGTCTTCATGGGCACTATCTGGGACACCCTCACCGACGCCCAGCAGTTCGAGTCGGGGCTGCGCCAAAGCCTGGTCCGCACCCCGAACTTCCAAAACCTCTGGACCGACGGGGCCCGCTATTACACCCTCAAACGCGTCAAGAACCGCGTCTTCTACATAGGCGGCACCGACAGAACGGCCGTCAAGAGCGCCCTCCAGGTGGTCAAGTAACCCCACCGCATACGACGGCACGGATTTTGAAATTACGAATTACCTGAGCAAATTCGTAATTCGTGATTCGTAACTCAGCAGGTTGGGGGATGTCATGTCGGTTGGTACAGACGCGGCCGGGCAGGTAAAAGACAAGGTGGGGCAAGCTGCCGCCACTGCGGGCATGGCCGCCCGCAATCCGTGGGTGGAGCGCATGACCCGCTTCGGCTACTTCGTACGCGGGGTGCTTTACGCGATGATTGGCTTGCTGGCGGTCGGGCTGGTGTTTGGGGCGGGAGGAAAGACCACCGACAAGGCGGGGGCTATCGCCACCATCGGCACAGAGCCCTTCGGCAAGCTCCTGCTGGCGATCATGCTCCTGGGGTTGGCCGGCTATTCCCTCTGGGGTTTCATTCGGGCCTTTCTCGATCCCCTCAACCGCGGCACCGACCCCAAGGGGCTGGCGGCGCGGGCGGGCTACTTCGTCAGCGGCCTCACCTATGGCGCGCTCATAATCCCCACGCTGAGCTATGTCATGGGCGCGGATCCCGGATCGCCGGGCGGTTCCGGGGGCGGGGGCACCCAGGACCTGACCGCCCGCCTGCTGAGCCAGCCGTGGGGGCCGTGGGCCGTCGGTCTATTCGGCATCGTAGGGATGATAGGCGGCCTTGGTCAGATCTTCCAGGGCGTGACTACCGACTTCAAGAAGGACTTCAAGGCCGGGGAGATGAGCCCCGACGAAATGCGCGTGGCGATATGGGTAGGGCGCATAGGCATGGTAGCCCGCGGCATCGTGTTCGCCATGATCGGCTTCTTCATTCTGCAGGCGGCCCTCCACGTTGACCCCAAGCAGGTGAAAGGCGTGGACGGTGCGCTGCAGACCCTCGCACGCCAGCCGCACGGCCCCTGGCTGCTAGCCGCCGTGGCCGCGGGCCTGGTGGCCTTCGGCATCTACTCGATGCTTTGCACTAAGTGGATCAGGGTGAGTGGATAAATCTGAGCGACCTGATACGTGATCTATTTGCCGGCCCCTGCCGCTGCGCAACTTCAGCTACTTGCATCTAACCGGGAGGCAATCGCGCTTGCCATCTTCTCCGCAGCCTCTGGCGTTAGCTCGAAGAAGAGCGAGGGCTCTACCATCTCCAACTCCATGACCACAGGCGCACCGCTCGCGTCGCGCACCATGTCAACGCGGGCGTATAAATGCGCCAGGCCCACCGCGTTCAGCGCACTCTCGGCCAGGGCGACTTCTGCTCCTGCCGGAGTGATCCTTTTGCTGCTTCCCTCCGTGGCTCCGGACTCAGCAATCAGCATTGGGGGCCGGCTCACCGCATGCGTCAACTCGCCGTCGATGTAAATCAGAGACCGCTCTTGATAGTTGAGCACCGCGCGCATGTAGGGTTGGACGAGCAGGTCGCTTGTGGGTAGGAGCCTGTCTATGTGCTCCTGGCCCCCGGATGTGCCGCCAGCTGATACCAGTATCGTTTCGTGGCCGTAAAGCGATATGGCGGGCTTGATTACCACTTCATCCCAACCGGCCGCGCTGAGGAGCGCCCCCAGGTCGACGCTCGTGCCCGCTTTCAGGTAGGTAGTTGGTACGACTGGCACTCCCCGAGCAGCCAGGTCGAGCATGTACGACTTGTGAGTATTCCACTTGATGACCGGCAGCGGGTTCCACAGTTTCGTAAGGGGAGTGACGCGCTCAGCCCACGCGAGGAACTCAGGCAGGCGCAGGTGATAGTCCCAGGTGGACCGCAAGACGCCCAGTCGGAAGTCGTGCCACTTGACGGCGGGGTCGTCCCACACCACAGGCTCGGCGCGCAGCCCCTGACGGGTGAGGGCTTCGAGGAGCAGTTGATCATCCTGCGCCAGGTCGGGGAACCGGGCGCAGGTTATCAGCCCGACGTCGGGCACCTGTTACTCGACCGTGACCGACTTGGCGAGGTTACGGGGCTGGTCGACGTCTGCCCCACGGCGCACGGCCACCTTGTAGGCCAGCACCTGCAGCGGGATCACCGAGAGGATGGGCGAGAGGATGTAGTCCACCTCGGGGAGGTAAACGACCTCGTCTGCCTTCTGCCCGATCTCGTCGTTGCCCTCGGTGGCGAGGGCTATCACGATGCCATCCCGAGCCTTCACCTGCTCGATATTGCTCAGCATCTTGCTGTACACCCGGTCGGAGAGGGCTATTGTTACGACGGGCAGGGTGCGGTCGATGAGGGCGTTGATACCGTGCTTCATCTCGCCCGCGGGGCAGCCCTCGGCGTGGATGTAGCTGATCTCCTTGATCTTGAGCGCCCCTTCCAGGGCCACCGGGTAGTTGATGCCGCGCCCCAGGTAGAGCATGTCGGATGCATTGTAAATAGTGCCCGCCAGGTGCTCGTAGATGGAGTCGTCGGCTAGCAGGTCGGCGGCCTGGTTGGGGATACGCATCAGCCCGTCGATAAGCTCGCGGGCGCGGCGCTCGTCGAGCGTGCCCCTGGCCTGGCCCAGCATCATAGCCAGCATGATCTCGTCGGCTATCATGCCGGTGAACACCTTGGTGCTCGCCACGGCGATCTCCGGACCGGCCTGCACGTGCACCCTGGCCTCGGCCACCCTGTCGGCCTGGCTGCCCACCACGTTCACAATCGAGGCCACGCGCGCCCCCTGGCCGCGGGCCTCGGCCATCGCTTCGAGCGTGTCCACCGTCTCACCCGACTGGGTAATAGCTATCGCCAGCGTGCCCGGCTCGACCACCGGGTTGCGGTATCTGTACTCGGAGCCGTAATCAACTTCCACCGGGATGCGCGCAAGCTCCTCGAAAATGAACTTGCCCACCAGGCCCGCGTGCCAGGCCGTGCCGCAGGCGACAATAGTGATCTTCTTGAATGCCTGCATCTCGGCCTTCGTGAAGGGCACAGCAGCTATGTCGACTCGGCCCGAGTCGATGTTCAGGCGGCCCTCCAGCGTATCGGCAAGGGAGCGCGGCTGCTCGTAGATCTCCTTCTGCATGAAGTGCTTGTAGCCGCCCTTGGCTGCGCTGACGGGGTCCCAGGCCATGGTCTGGGGGCTCTTGTCGAAGGGTGTGCCGTCCAGTTTCAGGTAGCGGGCCCCATCTCTGGTGACCACCGCCATCTCGCCGGGTTCGAGGAAGACCATCTGACGGGTGTGCTGGAGGATCGCGGGTTGGTCGGAGGCGACGAACATCTCGCCATCGCCGTAGCCCACCACGACCCCGCCTGCGTTGCCCAGCCGGGCGGCCACAATCAGGTCGGGCTCCTGGGCCCTCATGGCGACAATGGCGTGCGAGCCCTTGATAACTCCCAGCATGCGCCGCATCGCCTCCTCGAGGTTGGGCGCGCCCTGCTTGATGAAGTGCTCCAGCAGGTGGGGCAGCACTTCGGTGTCGGTCTCGGAAGTGAACCGGTGCCCCTCCTCCTTGAGCATTTCCTTCAAGGCGAGGTAATTCTCCACGATGCCGTTCTGGATCACGACGATGTCGCCCGAGCAGTCGCGGTGTGGGTGGGCGTTGGCCTCGTTGACTTTGCCGTGGGTGGCCCAGCGGGTGTGGCCGATGCCCCTGTGGCCGGTGAGGGGCTGCTCTTCGAGTATGCGCTGGAGGTTGCTCAGCTTGCCCGCGCCCCGCCGCAGGTCGATCCGGCCGTTGTGCTGCACCGCGATCCCCGCCGAGTCGTAACCCCGGTACTCGAGGTTGCAAAGCCCCTCATATATAATGCTCGTCGCGTCCTGGGGTCCAACGTACCCCACTATTCCACACATGTGCCGTTATCCTTTCTAAGTGCTGAGGGCTGAGGACTGAGTATCCATAAGCCACTCAATCCTCAGTCCTGGTCAATCATATCATGTAACTCTTACTATCGAATTATAATCCTAGGGGGCCGTTAAGAAACCGGCACTATGGTACGCCGGTGGGTAGTACTTGTTGGGTTCGCGTGGCGGGCGCGGCGGGAGTGGAGGTAGGCGTGGCCGGTGGGGGTGGGATAGGTGACGGGGTCGGGATGGGAGCGCTGGGCGTCGGTGGGACGGCGGTGGGCGAAGGGCTGGGCAGTGGGCGCGGCGTCTGCGTTGGGCTGGGTGTCTGCGTAGGCACCGGGGTCGGCGCGATGAGGGTGAGCGTCACGGTGGTTGGGGTGCTGGACTCTATCTTTACCCCTTGCGGAACTTTGACCTCGGGCTTAACGTTGTAGCTGCCCGGCGCACGGCCATCGGCGTTGACGACAGCCCGGACGTCGGTGGGGCTGAGGTTCTGCAACTGGTTCAGGGTACCCGACAGGGTCACGTTTACCCGGTTCGGGGAGACAACGGCGCTCAGGCCCTCGGTCACGCCAACAACGGAAACCTCCACCGAGGCCTGCTGAGTGGTCTGCTGGGCTCGAACTTCGACCGTGACGCCGATCGTTTTCGGTTGGCCTGGATAGAGTTGCACCTTGGGAGGGAGGATTAGCTCGGTGGTGGTGACTATGGTAGTGGTCGTGCCGGTTATGGACACGGGCTTTGTTTCGACGTAGTCCAGCGACCTGAGCACATCCGGGTCGCAGCAGGCAGTGATATTGGTCGGGTCAATGCTGATCAGCGAAACGCCGTAGCCGGTGGCGGGCTGACCTTGCAACGGCACACGCACAGGCACGACCTTGTAGTTGAGCAGCAGCTTTATGGGCACCACGACCTGCACCGTCGCTGGAGTGAACGAAATATCCTTTATTTCTGAACCCGAGGCATCCAGGGCCACCGGCGCCTTGAGGCCCTGCTGGGTGTCTGCTCTGCCCTCTACGTCAACCAGTACCTTTACCGAGACGACCCTGTTCATGGCGTCTCTGGGGCCGGACGCCACCACCCTGTCGGGCTCCACCTGTGGGTCGCCCATGCCATAGCCGAACGCGGGTGCTCCCAGCGTCTCGACTGTCAAGGTGAAGGCTCTCGTTACATGGAGCCCCAACTGCACCTGTACTCTCGCGGGAGAGGCCGAGACGTCCACCTCGCCGGCTCTGCCGCCGGTGACCTCGGACTGGATCGGCACGTCATGCACGCCCTCAGGCAGTCCCGCGAGCTCGACGTAGGGGTGGATGTCTCCTTTACCAAGCCGGCTCAATACGTTTTGTGGAGCTTGCACGAATGCGCTAACGGTTGGCAGGGTGTTGATCACCTTCATCTGCCCTGTGAGACCGCGCACCTCGACGCTCAGGTCTGAGAAGCTTGTGCTCCGTGTGGGGTTCTCCAGGCTGACGACGTAGAACCAGAGCAGCGCCGCCAGCACTATCGAGAGGAGGATGCGGCCCAGGCGTTCGTCCAGGGGTAGAGGGGGCAGGCTGGGGAAAGTGCGCCTGGCCGGCGCCGGCTTAGCGTCTACGTCAGCGAGGGCCTGCTCCAGGGTGAGGCCCTCGAAGCTGAGGTCGCTGCCCCCACCGAGGACCCTGATCGGACCGGTATCAGTTTCGGGCCGGTCGTCAAGTGCGGGCTGCACCACGGTTGTCGCCCGCGCGCCATCGCTCCCGTTGGTCCTCTCCTCGGGAGTTAGCCGTGTTTGCGGACGGGGTTGGTTCTCCTCGTCCACCAACGCGGTTTCCTGCTTCCGTGCGGCCGCTGTTGAAGGCCCATCCGGGCGCGCGGGCTGGGAGCTGTCGTCGTCCATCTCTACTGACTATTATAACGCAGCAGCAGCCCGTCGGGTAATCATGAATTACGAATTACGAATTACGAATTACGAATTACGAATTGGCCTGCATCGTAATAATTCGTAATTCGTAATTCGTAATTCGCCGGAGGCGGATGTAATTCGTAATTACGCCAGGACGTGCTCTTCGATGATTATCGCCGCACCGTCTTCAGCGAGCGTTCGTGCCACGGTGCGAGCGGCATCCAGGACGGCCTGCGGAGAGGTGGGCATGGCGACACCGTGACCCGCCCAGGCGATCATGTCCAGGTCGTTGTGCCCGTCGCCGATAGCCATGACCTCCTCCCGTGCCACGCCCAGGTGCTGAGCAAGGAAGGCCAGGGCGCGACCTTTAGAGCACTCGGCGTTAGTGAATTCGGTGAAACGTGCGTGTGACTTGGTGACCTGCAGCCGGTCCCCAAACAATTCGGTGAAAATGGCGAGAGTGCGGTCCGTCTCGGCGGGGTCGGTGATGATCACCAGCTTGGTCGGCTCGGCTCCCCTCTGCGTGTCCAACCAGGGGCCGAGTGGCCCGACTTCGTTGATGGGCATGTCCATGTTGATCTGCGAGTAGAACCGGGCCTCGGGCGTTATTCTGCTCACGTAAATCTTGTCGTTCAGGTAGAGGTTCAGGTGCAAGCCGCGCCTGCTCGTTTCCTCAATAATCTCGTGAGCCAGGTTGGTGGGGACCGTCCGGTGGTAAAGCACCTCACCGGACTCGGCGTGGGCCACGAGGGCGCCCTGGTAGCAGATCAGCGGTTGGGCGATATCCAGGTCGCGGGCGATGGCCTGTGCCGAGCGATACATCCTGCCCGTGGCGAGCGTGACGACGACGCCGCGGACCCGCGCCTCTCGGATCGCAGCCCGCATCCTGGGCGAAATCACCAGGTCGTCGGTGAAAATAGTGCCGTCGAGGTCGAGGGCGATCAGTTTCACGCTCATGCGGTCTTCACCAGCACGATGCGGTCGTATCCCGCCAGGTCCTTGCGCACTTCCACCGACCCGCCAGGAAACGCTCCCTGAGCAAGCGCGGCCACAGCTGGCCCCTGGGAGTGGGCTACCTCCATAACCACCCCGCCGCCCGGCAGAACATAGTCGGGTGCAGCGGCCAGGAACTGCCTTATCAGGGCCGTGCCGTCCTCATCACCACCGAACACTGCGACCCGCGGCTCCCACGTCGCGACCTCCGGTTCAGCTTCGCCGGGAGGCACGTAAGGGAGGTTAGCCGCGATCACATCCACTCGCGTGGGGAGCGGTTCGAGCAGGTTTCCCGGGTAGAGTTGTGCCCGGTCGCCCAGGCCGTGGCGCTCGCAGTTGATCCGGGCCACTTCCAGCGCCTCCGGGGATATCTCGGTGCCATACACCCTGACGCCGGGCAGCCGAACAGCCACCGCGACCATGATCGCGCCGCTGCCGGTGCCGATGTCTGCCAGCAGGCCATGCGGCTTCCCCTCAAGCAGCTCCAGGCATGCGTCCACCGCGCTCTCCGTCTCGGGCCTTGGCACGAGCACATCCCTGGTTATCAGAAGGTCCAGACCGTAGAACTCCTTGTGCCCGGTCAGGTAGGCGACCGGCTCGCCTTGACCGCGGCGCTCCACCAATTCCGAAAACGCAGCAAGCGCCCCGTCGTCGAGAGGCTCCGAAAAGCGGGCCAGGAGCGATGCCCTGCCCGCACCAATGACATGCGCCAGGAGCACCTCCGCATCAAGGCGCGGCGAGCGCGAGCAAGGAGAGAGGCGCTTGGTGCCGGCGCGGAGGGCGGAGTCTATAGTCACGGGACTTGTAAAACGTAAAACGTAAAACGTAAGGGATGGCGGCTGGCGATGGCGGCTGGCCTGGTATGGGAATACGAACCAACTACGCCAACCACCCTTACGTTTTACGTTTTACGTTTTACGCTTCACGCTCCGTCCAGCCCCGCGGCCCGCAGGCGCTCGGCCATGTCGGTCATGCGGAGGGTATCGACGAAGTTGTCTATCTCGCCTTCGAGGACACGGGGCACGCCCGAGACGGTTAGTTTGATGCGGTGGTCGGTGACGCGGTCGTCGGGGAAGTTGTAGGTGCGTATTTTCTCTGAGCGGTCGCCGGTGCCCACCTGAGAGCGGCGCTCGTCGCCCAGCTCTTGCTGGCGCTTGTTCAACTCCAGGTCGTAGAGGCGGGAGCGAAGCACTGTCATAGCCCTGATCTTATTCTTGAGTTGGCTGCGCTCGTCCTGGCAGGTCACCACGATCCCCGTCGGGATGTGGGTGAGGCGTACGGCGGAGTCGGTCCTGTTGACACCCTGGCCGCCGTGGCCGCTGGCCCGGTAGACGTCCACCCGGATATCATCGTCGCGGAGTTCGAGGTCAACTTCCTCGGCTTCGGGCATCACTGCCACCGTGGCGGTCGACGTGTGGATGCGCCCCTGCGACTCGGTGGCGGGCACGCGCTGCACCCGGTGCACACCGCTCTCGTACTTATAGTGGCTGTAGGCGCCCTTACCCCGTACCTCGAAAATGATCTCCTTCATCCCGCCGATGTCGCTGGGATTGCTGGAGAGGACTTCGGTCTTCCAGCGATGCTTCTCCGCGTTGCGAGTGTACATACCGAAGATCTGGTTGGCGAAAAGCGCCGCCTCCTCGCCGCCCGCGCCCGCCCTCACTTCGAATATCACGTTCTTATCATCGTTGGGGTCTTTGGGCAGGAGGAGCAGCTTGATATCATCAATGATGCGCTCGCGCCTCTCCAGGAGCGTCTCTAACTCCTCGCGCGCCATCTGAGCCAGGTCCGGATCGGGGCTGTCACGCAATTCCTCGGCCTCGACGATCTGCCGGCGCGTGTCCGTGTACTCCCTGTATATCTCGACCACCGGCTCAAGCTCCGCCCGCTGCCGGCCCACTTCCATCAGGCGTTTCGGGTCGGTAGATATTTCCTGGTCGGCCATCATCTCCTCGAGCTGCACATATTGCTGCTCGGTGGCCTCGAGTCTGTTTTCTAGTCTTTCGTCCATGTCTCTATTGGGTACTCCATATTGCGTAGTGCGTAGCTAACTGGGCGGGGCTTGCCTCGCCCCTACAGGCAGAAGAACCCGCTACCCTTCCTCGAATACGCAATACGCAATACACAGTATTCTGTTCTCGCTCATAATTCGGTGCATCTCAATAATCTAACATGAATTAGGCAATGTTGGCAACCCTCTGGGGCATGGGTTATAATATCCACTACCTAATTCCTCGACTATCACCGCAGCTAGAATGCAGGAGGTTTTCACCCTTTTATGAAAGCTTATTCAACCGCGCAACTCAGAAATGTTGGGTTATTCTCGCATGGCGGGGCGGGGAAGACCTCGCTGGCTGAGGCCATGCTTTTCGCGGCCAAGGCCACCAACCGCATTGGTCGTGTCGACGAAGGCAATACGGTCACCGACTACGACCCCGACGAGCAAAAGCGGCGTATCTCGGTACAACTCGCGGTAGCCCCGATCGAGTGGGGCGAGTGCAAGATAAACGTCATCGACGTGCCCGGCTACGCCGAGTTCAGCGGTGAGGTCAAGGCGGGAATGGCAGTTAGCGATGCAGCGGTCCTGCTCCTGGACGCCTCGGCAGGGGTCGAGGTAGGTACAGAGCAGGCGTGGAAGTGGGCCGGGGAGCGCGGCATCGCTCGGATCGTGTTCATCAACAAGATGGAGCGCGAGAACGCCGACTTCAATATGGCTATGCAATCGGCGCAGACCGTGCTCGGCAAGAAGTGCACTGCCATGCAAATCCCCATCGGCTCGCAGCAGAACTTCCGGGGCATCATCGATCTTCTCACGATGAAGGCATTTATCTACCAGCTTGGCAATACGAGCGGCACCTTCACCGAGGAGGACATCCCGGCTGAATTGCTCGCCGACGCCCAGAGCCGCCGGGAGGCCCTCATCGAGCAGATAGCCGAGTCGGACGACGACCTGACGATGAAATACCTGGAGGGGGAGGAACTTACCCCCGCCGAGATTGTCACCGGGCTCAAGGCGGGTCTTAAATCCGGGAACCTCAATCCCGTGCTCTGCGGCTCGGGAGCGGCCAACGTTGGGGTTACCCAACTCCTCGACGCCATCACGGACTACGGGCCATCGCCCATCGACGCCGGCCCGGTGAAAGCCACGAATCCCGTGAATGGGCAGGAAGTAACCCTTCAGCCGAACGACAACGCGCCCCTCGCCGGTCTGGTATTCAAGACGGTGCGCGACCAGTTCGGCAAGATGACCCTCGTGCGGGTCTTCTCCGGTACGCTCCGCTCCGATAGCCAAGTGCTCAACTCGACCCGGAACGTGCAGGAGCGCATCGGCCAGGTCTACTTCGTGCGCGGCAAGGAGCAGATCCCCACACAGCAACTGGTAGCCGGCGACATAGGCGCGGTGGTCAAGCTGGCGGAAACGCATACGGGCGATGTGCTCTGCGCACCCGGGCACCCGCTGGCCCTCGAGCCCATCGGTTTCCCTGAACCGGTCTTCTCAGCCTCCATTTCTCCGAAGACCAAGGCAGACCTCGATAAGATGGGGCAGGCGCTCACCCATATCGCCGAGGAGGACCCCACTATCAGGATGAGCAAGGACGCGGTCACCGGTCAGACCGTCATATCGGCAATGGGCGAGAGCCACGTGCAGATCGCCGCTGATAGGATGAAGCGCAAGTTCGGGGCCGACGTCACCATCGGCCTGCCGATCGTGCCCTACAAAGAGAGCATAACCACGCGCGTCGACCGGGCCCACTACCGCCACAAGAAGCAGTCGGGCGGCCACGGGCAGTTCGCCGACGTGGTGATAGAGCTGGAGCCGCTGCCCGATGCGGAGTTCGAGTTTGCCGATCGTATCGTCGGCGGGGTGGTACCAAAGAACTTCATCCCTGCCGTGGAGAAAGGTATACGCGAGGCCCTCAGCGAGGGTGTGCTCGCGGGCTACCCGGTCGTGAACGTCAAAGCGGTGCTGTATGACGGCAGCTTCCACCCGGTGGACAGCTCCGAAATGGCCTTCAAAATCGCGGGATCTCAGGCATTCAAGGAAGGTATGCAGTCGGGGCGGCCGGTGCTGCTCGAACCGGTGATGAACGTCCACATCACGGTGCCCGACAACTACACCGGCGACATTATGTCCGACCTGAACAGCCGCCGCGGCAGGGTGCTGGGCATGAACCCCCAGGGCAACGGCTTCACCGTAGTGGAGGCGCAAGCCCCGCTAGCCGAGGTGCAGCGCTACGTAAGCGACCTGCGCTCCGTCACCCAGGGCCGAGGCACGTTCGCCATGGAGTTCGACCACTACGAGCCGGTCCCCGCCCACGCCGCCGAAAGGGTCATAGAAGAGGCCCGCAAGCGGAGGGAAGAGGCCCACGCCTGACCCCCAAGCTAGTTGGTTAGGGGGCGGGCTACCAATAATCCACCGCGGAGACCGGGTGCCCTTTGGGCGAAGCGCAGAGACCAACTAATAAAGGTCTCTG
>JBJMMB010000050.1:0-2365 GCA_045805005.1 Chloroflexia bacterium | reverse complement strand
GAGAGGTTCCAACATGATCGATCTCAAACAGTTCGAGGTGTGGTTTGTCACCGGGAGCCAGCACCTGTATGGCCCCCAGACGCTTGAGAAAGTGGCCGAGCACTCGAAGGAAATCGCCGAGGCCCTCGACCGCTCACCGCTCATCCCGGTCAAGGTGGTCTTCAAGCCCGTGCTGACCGGGCCGGACGAGATTCGCGCGCTCTGCCTCGAGGCCAACTCGTCGCCCAACTGCGTGGGCCTGGTCGCCTGGATGCACACCTTCTCGCCCGCCAAGATGTGGATCTCCGGGCTGGCGCTGCTGCAGAAGCCCCTCGCCCACCTGCACACCCAGTACAACCGCGAGATACCCTGGTCCGAGATCGACATGGACTTCATGAACCTCAACCAGTCGGCCCACGGCGACCGCGAATTCGGCTTCATCGGCAGCCGCCTGCGCCTCAACCGCAAGGTGGTCGTCGGCCACTGGCAGGACACCGACGCGCAGACCGACTTGGGCGGGTGGGCCAGGGCCGCCTGCGCCTGGCACGACGCGCAAGGTGCCCGGTTCGCGCGCTTCGGCGACAACATGCGCGAGGTTGCGGTCACCGAGGGAGACAAGGTCGAGGTCCAGTTGCGCCTCGGCTACTCGGTTAACGGCTATGGCGTTGGAGACCTGGTCGAATACGTGCGCCAGGTATCGGATCGCGACATCGACCGGCTCATAGGGGGCTACAACGAGCAGTACACTCTAGCACCGGAGCTCGGCAACAACGGCAATGCGCGCGAGCGGCTGCGCGAGGCCGCCCGCCTGGAAGCGGGCATCCGTGCGTTCATGCAGGCAGGCGACTACAAGGGCTTCACGACCACCTTCGAGGACTTGCACGGCCTCGACCAACTGCCCGGCCTGGCCGCCCAGCGCCTCATGGCCGAGGGCTACGGGTACGGCGCCGAGGGGGACTGGAAAACCGCGGCCCTGGTCCGCGCTATGAAGGTGATGAGCGCTGGCCTCGAGGGCGGCACCTCCTTCATGGAGGACTACACGTACCACTTCGGGGCGAACGGCACAAAGATACTCGGCTCGCACATGCTCGAAGTGTGTCCCACCATCACACGGAACGGCGAGAAGCCCCGGCTGGAAGTGCACCCTCTCTCCATCGGCGGCAAGGCCGACCCGGCTCGCCTGGTGTTCGATGCCAGGACCGGGCCGGGGGTGGTGGCGTCCCTGGTCGACATAGGCAACCGCTTCCGCATGATCGTGAACGAGATAGACGCCGTCGAGACCGAAGCCCCGCTGCCCAAGCTACCGGTAGCGCGGGCCCTATGGCTCCCCAGGCCCGATTTTAAGACCGCCACCACTGCCTGGATACTGGCGGGCGGGGCGCATCACACGACCCTCAGCTTTGCGCTCACCTCCCAGCACCTGGAAGACTTCGCCGAGATAGCCGGCCTCGAATTTCTGCTGATAGACGCGAACACCCGCCTATCCGATTTCAAAAAGGAAGTGCGCTGGAACGAGTCTTATTACCTCCTCGCCAACGGCCTCTCCGGGTGACCGTTTGCCCAGCGATCGGTTGGCGTGGTGGCAATAGCGCGCGCTTCGTTTTGCCACCATCTTATAGCCATTCTACGAAGATTTAGAATAAATTCTTGCCGCCGAGCGGTAACGGCCCAAGGAAAAGCGCAAACGGTAAGGGCAGCCAGTCCGGCTGCCCTTATTTAGTTGCCAACTATCAACTTTTCATGCTAGGCGGTGTTGTCTGTTCGTGCCTGCGGCTATTTCGTGCCACAGCATGTCATCTGGTGCCGAAGGTGGGATATGGCCGGGATGGGTTGCCATGTGCCATCATGTGCCTGCTGGTACAGAGAAATGTCGGCTGATACCGCCTGATGACGGCACATGCCGCCTGGGATGTGACATGGCGGTGACATGAAAGCAGCACTTCGACCATTGCGGGATATGGCCCTATCATGAACCTTACAGCTCTTAGCAACTCCGTAAAGTAGTACACTGTGCTGGGGGCACTGGTGTGCTCAGCGTGTCTCGTGCTGGCTTTCCGCACTGGAGTGTTATATGTTGCAGCAATGGGTTAGAATGGGGTAACACCTCCGCGCCAGATGTGCGGAGGATCTGCACCCCTATGAGAATCCAGCTAAACCCGCGTGCCACGCAAAGGCGTGGACAGCCGCCTAAGCGGTTCGACCTGCGCTCCCAGATCCACGGTGAGTTGTTCAGCGTCGAGCGGCTCGAGGAATTCGCCCGCGAGATGGCCGCCCAGCACAAGGGCAGCACCCGACGCGTGCCTCCCATGCGGCTCCTCGTTGAGGTTGAGCGCGATACCGATACCTTGCAAACGGCCTATTCCAGACTCTCCGAAGCCGCGCGTCG
>JBJMMB010000049.1:0-7702 GCA_045805005.1 Chloroflexia bacterium | reverse complement strand
TCTCTGCGCCTCTACGCCTCTACGCCTCTACGCCTCTGCGGTGAGTTATTAACTTTCGTAGCCGGATATTTTGGTCTTATAATGCTACAACTATAAGAGCCTCTAAAGGGAAGTATCTGAATGGCCGCGAATGATGGTTCGATAATCGAAAACCTTTGGTCTGAGTCCAATGCCAAAGGGCTGGACCCCCTCGACTTGCTGGTCTACCAGTCCAGGCTGGTGGGCTCTGACCCACGGTTGGTGGTCTGGGGTGGGGGCAATACCTCGTTGAAGACTGACGAGACCGATTTTAAAGGCCGTCCCGCCTATGTGCTGCGAGTCAAGGGGAGCGGGTCGGACCTCAAAGCTGTCACCCGCCGCGATTTCCCGGGCGTGCGCATGGATGACGTGCTGCCCCTC
Organism: Chloroflexia bacterium; assembly: GCA_045805005.1. Taxonomy (GTDB): domain Bacteria; phylum Chloroflexota; class Chloroflexia; order QHBQ01; family JADMIH01; genus JADMIH01. Next base: position 7,303 of record JBJMMB010000049.1, on the reverse strand, counting down.
CTGGAGCGGGAGGATATGAGCGACGAGGAGATGCTCGCCTATTTAGAGCACACCCTCATGGAGCCCGGCTCCCTGCGCCCCTCTATCGAGACCCTGCTACACGCCTTCGTGCCCACGCGCAGCGTGGTTCACACGCACGCGGACGCTATACTGGTCCTTACCAATAACGACAACGCCTCCAACACGCTGGCCGAGGTCTTTGGTAACGAACTGGCGATTATCCCCTACCGCCGCCCCGGCTTCCAACTCTCGAAGCAGGTAGGCCAGGCGGTCCGCGCCAACCCCCACATAAAAGGGGTCGTCCTCCTCAACCACGGCCTCATCACCTGGCACGACGACCCTCAGGAAGCCTATCGGCTACACATCGAGATGGTAGACAGGGCGGCGAGGTATGCCGGGGGTCGGAGGTCGAGGGGTATGAGCGAAGCGGGGGGCGGTCGGGGATCAGGAACGAGCAATTCAAAACTCAAAACTCAAAACTCGAAATTAGCGGCAGCCGCCCTCGCGCCTGCCCTTCGTGGGATGTTGAGCCAGGAGGATCGGGTGGTGATGCGCTTTGACGATTCGGAGGAGGTGCTGCGGTTCGTGTCGGGTGGGTTGGTGCCTATGGAGCGGATGGGCGAGGTGTTGGAAGAGGGGGCTGCCACGCCGGACCACATACTAAACACCAAGCGCACGCCGATGTGGGTAGAGCCTCACAACCTTGATGATCCTTCGGAACTGATACGGGCTGCGCAGGAGAGCTACACGGCGTATTACCAGGCTCACCAATCGGCGGAGCCAATGCTGCCCGCAGTGCCCAGGGTGGTGCTGGTCGCGGGGCTGGGGATGTTTACGGTGGGCAAGGACAGCAGGGCGGCCACCGTGGCCAACGACATCTACCACCACACTATAGCCATCATCGATGGGGCCGAGAAGCTGGGCCGCTACCGCTCGCTCTCTCCCGCCGATGCCTTCGCCGTCGAGTTCTGGCCTCTAGAGCTTTACAAACCGACCCTCGCCTCGCCGGAGAAAGAGTTGAGCCGCAGGGTAGCCCTCGTCACGGGGGCGGCAGGGGCTATAGGCGCGGCCATCGCCCGCCGCTTCGCCGCCGAGGGCGCGCACGTGGTGTGCGCCGACCTGGACGTGGAGAAAGCGCGAGCGTTGGCCGCAGGTCTCAGCAAGGCCAACCCCAACAACCGCGCCCTGGCGGTGGGCATGGACGTGACTAACGAGGTGTTGGTGCAGGAGGCATACCGGCAGGCGCTCCTCGAATATGGGGGTATAGATATCCTGGTGTCCAACGCGGGCGTGGCGTACAGCAGCCCCGTGGACGAGCTAACCCTGGAGGACTGGGAGCGGAGCTTCGCGGTGAACGCCACCGGGCACTTCCTGGTGGCCCGCGAGGCGCTGCGGGTGATGAAAGCCCAGGCGGTGGGGGGCAGCCTGGTGTTCATCGCCACCAAGAACGTCACGGCCCCCGGCAAGGACTTCGCGGCCTACAGCGCGTCGAAGGCCGCCGAAGCGCAACTGGCCCGCGTGCTCGCCCTCGAAGGCGGCCCCCAGGGCATCCGCTCCAACATCGTCAACCCGGACGCCATATTCGAGGGCTCAGGCCTCTGGTCGCCCGAGGTCCGCGAGCAGCGCGCCCGCGCCCAGGGTATAGACCCGGCGCAGATAGAGGAGTTCTACCGCAAGCGCAACCTCCTCCAGGCCCAGGTCACCGCCGACAATGTAGCCTACGCCGCCCTCTTCTACGCCTCCGACCGCTCCGCCAGGACCACGGGGAGTATGCTGCCGGTAGATGGGGGACTGAAGGAGGCTTTCCCCAGGTGATCCAACTTCTCTTGATCCGGAAACGTCTGGGAGATAAAGAGAAGTCACCAAAGGCACTATGTCTCCTGAAAGAGAGGTGACTGAATGGTTTACTGGCCTAACACCCTTGAGCTAGTTGGGGTACACGACGTTGAAGGTGTTGCGGACTTCGTAGACGTAAAATGGGCATCTAAGCTTGAAGAACTGTATATTTACTCCCCAGCTGTGCTTGGCAATACCCTCTACACGGGTAGCGATGAAAGGAAGATAACCGCCTTCGACACTCAGACGGGCGAGCGTCTGTGGCAGTATGAAGCTGAGACGGAAATCGTGAGTGGTATCACCATCCAGAGTGGACTGGCCTACTTCGTAGACAGTGATCCTAAACTCGTTGCTTTGGCTCTCGACGACCGATTAATAAAGTGGACCTTTCCTCTAGGCAAGACCCCAACCAGGACTGTTGCTCTGCCGGTAGTTTCGGCGGACACTGTCTATTTTGGTGGTAGAGACAAGTGCTTGCATGCTATAGACATAGCTACCGGTAAAGAGAGATGGGCGTTCCAAACCAGGGGGGAAATACGGGCGCCCGCCGCCGTAAGTTCAGATGATGTTGTTTACATCGGCAGCTTCGATAACAGGCTCTATACGCTGGAAGCCGGTAACGGCACAATGAAGTGGTGCTTTCGGACTGGCACTCACGTAATCCATTCTATGCCCGCTATCGCAAATGGAACGGTCTATTTTGGCAGCAACGATATGCATCTTTACGCCCTTGACGCGGAAAGTGGACAGCTAAAGTGGAGATTCGAAGGCGGCACCTGGCTACGGACCTTTCCTGTTGCTAATGGCGGCGCGGTCTATTTTGGTTGTTATGCCAGCGACATTCCAAGCCATAATAACTACCTCTATGCCCTAGATGCGAGCACTGGAGGCGTATTGTGGCGTATCCAGACTGAGCATATCCAGTCAGGTCCTCACATTGCGGATGGTCGTCTTTTCCTAACTACCCTGGACGGTCTATTTCGTGCTCTCGATTTAGAGACGGGAAAAGAATGCTGGCACTTTGGAAAAGAAGGGGAAGGGATATCAAGTCCGGCCTTTTCCGATGGGGCGATCTATATTGCCGGCGCTCATAAAACAGAAACGGGCAACTATGACCATTATCTGTACGCTCTCAGAACATCGGCGCACGGGACCACCCACGAAGACGAATCAGCAGGTTCCTTGGCACAATGAACACCTCGTCGGCTGTCGGTAACAAAACCCCCACTGCCGACCTAGACGCGCAGCTCGCCCCTGGCGAGAGGGTGCTGTGGCGCAGCAAGCCTGAGCGCAGGGCTTTTGTGCTGCGCACCTGGCCTTTGAGCGTGTTTGGGATGGTGCTTGTTGTGACGATTGTGCTCTTCGAGATAGTGATATTGACCACCGAAGCGCCCGATGTCCTCGCTGCCTGGGGCTTGCCTTTCGCCCTCGCGGCGCTTTACATGGCGGTGGGGCACTTCCTGGTGACCTATCGCGAGTGGCAGCAGACCGAGTACCTGGTCACGGATAGCCGGGTGCTCATACGCCACGGCATACTGAATCCCACCCTTACCACCTACAGCCTCCTCGGCCTGCCTCATACCGTCATCGAGATGCGCGGCCCCGATGTGGGCAACATCATGTTCAAGCCCCGACAAGGCGAGGGCTACGGTCCCTGGCCCGGCTACCAGAATATGTGGCCCTACACCCCAGGCTACGTCCTCGGCTTCCTCTATGTGCGCCACCCGGAGGAGGTGCAGAAGGTGATTGAGGGGGCGAGGCGCGGCACGTAAAACAGACCCGTAAAACGTAAAACGTAATGGTGGTCGGCGTACTTGGTTTGTAGTCCCATACCAGGCGAGCCAACATCCCTTACGTTTTACGTTTTACGGGTCCGTTTTAGTTATGGTATAATTTCCGCTGATGCACGCCGGGTGGTTCACTGTGTCATTTCGTCGTTGGCGGCTTCGCGCTTTAGGAGGTTGTTTTGGGGTTCCTGCATCAGTTTGAAGAGAGTTTGTGGGCTTTTATACACACCCTATACCAGACGGCCGGCTGGTTCGGGGTGGTCGTCATGATGGCTATTGAGAGCGCTTGCATACCGCTCCCCAGTGAGATAATCATGCCTCTCGCCGGTCAGGAACTGGTGGTGAGGAGTGACAATTGGCTGGGCCTCCTGGCGGCGGGTTTCTTCGGCGCGCTCGGCTGCACCATCGGCTCCATTATCGCTTACTGGGTGGGGGCCCTCGGGGGCAGACCACTCGTCGAAAAGTACGGCAAGTACATTTTGATACGCAAGCACCACCTGCAAACGGCCGACGAATGGTTCGCCAAGTATGGAGAGCTCACAACCTTCTTCTCCAGGCTGTTGCCGGTCATCCGCACCTTCATATCGTTTCCGGCGGGCGTGGCGCGCATGAACTTCCCCAAGTTCGTGCTTTATACCTTCCTGGGGTCGTTCGTCTGGTCGGCGGGGCTGGCCTGGGCTGGGGCCACATGGCACCCCCGCGATATCCGCGAGGCCCTTCGCCCGTTCGATATCCCCATCGTCCTGGTCATTCTCGCTCTCATAGCGTGGTTCGTGGTCCGCAACTGGCGAAACCGCAATGCCGCCGACCCTGAGATGGCGAGCTAATCACCCGGTAAGGAGCCAAGATATTGCTAGACACCGTCGCCCAGCGCAACACGCTCCTCTCGTCCATTGAGAAGGCCCGCAACTCGGCGGTCATCGCCTACATGTTGCACGATAACGCCGTCATCGCCGACGACGCCCTGCCCCAGATTTACGACAAGCTCCAGGTCATTCAGAAGCGAGAGCGGATCGACCTGCTCCTTTACACCCGCACTGGGGTCACGGAGGTGTGCTGGCGGCTGCTCAACCTCCTGCGCGAGTATTGCGACCACCTGGGCGTGATCGTGGCCACCAGGGTGCAGGGGGCGGGGTCGCTCCTGGCGCTGGGGGCCGACCAGATCGTCATGGGCCCCCTGTCCGAATTGGGGGGCCTGGAGGGCATACGCAAGCACCCTATGCTCCCCCGCGACGAACTCGACCAACCCCTCCCCATCTCTCTGGGCGAGATAAAGACCCTGGCGAACTATATTCGGGGGTCGGAGTCATCGGGAGCCTCAGTGCCCGACCTCTCCTGGCTGGTTCAGTACATCCACCCTCTGGCCTTGGCTAACCTGTTGCAGGCCGACACCCTGGGCCGCGACGTCAGCCGCCGGGCTCTGCGGATGCACATGCACCCCGACGATGAGAAGCGGGTGGAGGGGCTGGTAGACCTCTTCAACGGCGGCTTCCACTCGCCCATGTACACTGCCGGGCGCACCGAACTGCTTGAAGCCGGGCTCCCCGTCACAGGAGCCGAGGATGGCCTGTGGAACGACATCTGGAACCTGGTGCAACTCTACCAGCAGGCCCTGTACGTCGACCGCCCCGACCCCGCCACGCCGGGAGCCTTCTTCCGCTACGTGTGCATCATAGAGTCACCAGGCCGCACCACCGGCCTCCGCCAGAGCTTCACGCAATCCGACGGCCAGGAGCGCGTTCTGCAGATACGCTGGGAGACCGCCATCAAGGGCCCCGGCCCGGGACCGTCGTTTGGGCCGGGAGGAGTGTCGAATAATTAATATGGAAGACAATCGCGTCCAATCAATCGGTGAAGTGCTTTCGCGCATCCTCGAAGCGAAAAACGCCGCCCGCGAGCTGGCCCTGGCAGACAGCCGGGCTACTATTCGCAACTGCGCTCACTCTATTCGGGCCTCGCACAGGGGCGATTTGGAGGCCGCGAGGGAGCTTCTGAAGGCGGCTGGGGCTATGGTGGCTGCGACCCGCGCCCAACTCATCCAGTCGCAGCCCGGTATATACTGGGCCGGGTATGTGCAGGACGCACAGAAAGAGTACGCCGAGGCCAATATCACCTACGCCGTGATCGCGGACGAGCCGATACCCGATGCCGCCTCGCTGGGGGTCGAGCCCGCGGCTTACCTCAACGGGCTGGGCGAAGCTGCCGGGGAGATGCGCCGCTACATACTCGACATCATCCGGCACGGCCACGTCGAGAAGTGCGAGGGTGTGCTCGGCGTGATGGAGGATATTTACTCCCTGCTGGTCACAGTGGATTACCCCGACGCGATTACCGACGGCCTGCGCCGCACCACCGACATGGTGAGGGGCGTGCTGGAGCGGACGCGGGGCGACGTTACCTTCGCCCTCCAACAGCGCCAACTCACCTCGGCGCTCCGGCAGGCGGGCCTGGCGAACCTGCAACCGGCTCTCGCTTCGGCGGAGGAAGACGCGGAGCTTGATGCTTGAGAGCCAGACGGACGGCTCCCAGACGCTCGCGGGGCGAGCAAACTCCCATCATCAGGGTTAGCGAGATAGGGGAGTACGGATACTGCTCCCGCGCCTGGTGGTACAGGCACATCGTCAAGTTCCCCATCACAGACGCCGCAGCCCAGGGCCGGCTAGTCGTGGGCACTCGCGCCCACCGGCGCCACGGCGCCTGGGTGCTCACTGGCGCCCGCCTGCGAACCGTGGGCATAGCCCTCGCCCTCTGCGGCCTGGCGGCGCTGATTGTGGCGGTGTGGAGACCGTAGCTATTGCGTATTGCGTAAGGGGAGCAGGGTAGTGGGTTTTATTCGCAGGCTCGATACACACGCAATACGCAATACGCAATAGGAGACTTATGGGCAGAATAGCGTTCGTCACAGATAGCACGGCGGGGTTGCCGGTGGACCAGGTGGAGAAGTACCGGGTTACTGTGGTGCCTCTGCAGGTTATTTTCGGCACGGAGACCTTCAGGGATGGTATCGACCTGACCGAGGACCAGTTCTTCGAGCGGCTGAAGGCCGCCAAAAAGCTCCCTACCACCTCTCAGCCGACCACGAGCGATTTCGAGGAGGCATACACGAAGCTGCTCAATGACCCGGAGGTGGATAGCATCATCTCGGTGCATCTGTCGTCGGTGCTCAGCGGCACCTATGGGGCTGCCGCCGCTGCCGCGGAGCGCCTGATGGCGAGTAGCTCCAAGAAGATCGCGGTGGTGGATAGCCTGTCCGGCTATATGGGCGAGGGGCTGATGGTGATCGACGGGGCGCGGGCAGCCGAGGAGGGGAAGAGCCATGAAGAGGTCGTGCGATTGATCGAGGCCATGGTGCCCAAGGTGCGGGTGCTGCTGCTGGTCGATACCCTTGAATACCTCCAGCGGGGTGGGCGCATTGGGGGCGCGCAGGCGTTCATTGGTGGTCTGTTGAACGTCAAGCCGATACTGCACCTGCATGGCGGCAGGTTGGAGCCGCTGGAGCGCGTGCGCACCCGGCGAAAGGCAATGGAGCGCCTGGCCGAGATAGGTGGCGAGGAGTCGGGTGGCAGGACCTGCCAGGTGGTCGTGGGCCATGCCCAGGCCGCCGAAGATGCCCGCGACCTGAGCCGCCTCATACATGAGAAGATGAAGGTGGTGGAGGAGTTCAGCAGCCCTCTTGGACC
>JBJMMB010000048.1:0-4901 GCA_045805005.1 Chloroflexia bacterium | reverse complement strand
GGACAGAAGGAAGGAGAACGCAGTGGACAATTCACCTGGGCGCAGGGTTGAGGGCAATTTGCTGGTGTCGGAGGGCCTGTCGGCGATCAAGATCAGGGTTAGCGACAGTTTGCGGTATGTGGGGCAGTTGCAGTTTATTCTCTACGGGGTGGCGGAGGCGGAGGTGTTCGTGTTCGCGGAGGCGGGGGAGGACCGCAGGTTGAAGCGGTGGTTGGTTGTGCAGTTCGAGGGCTATTTGGAGAGCAATACGCATACATACAACTACAGGATGCCCTTGAGGATGCGGTTTGGAGAGCACGAGTACATGGTGGATGCCTTCGCGGCTAACCTGGAGAGGTCGATGGCGGAGGAGCCGGCGGACTCGGACGGAGCCAGGGTGGCAGACCTGTTGCGGCAGGAGGGGTACGTGATGCCGGAGGAGGCGATCTGGACGCGGTTCGTGCGGGTGATCGGGGAGGATAGGCGTAGGGAGTTGCTGATCATTTATACGGAGGACCTCAACGTGCTGGGCTTCTCGGTGGAGGGTCTACCAATGGACCAGCCGCTGCCCCAGGAGCACCCGGCGCTGGAGGGCTTGTGGAGGCGGGCGGGGGAGGCGTTCGCGGTGGTGGAAGGCTGAGACCTTCAGCCGGGGGAGAAGCCTTCTTCCAGGGTGGCGCGGGCCCATTGCTTCACGAGGTCCTGGTAGCTCTCGGCGTCATGCTGGTTGCGGGCGACGTCGGCGATGGTGATGGACCAGGGGATGGAGGGAAGGGGCGGGGCATCAGCGGGGCGGGTGACTTTCCAGGTGCGGGCGTCGCTGCTCACGCTTTTTCCGGCGCGGCGGCGGATTTCGGCGGGGGTGATGCCTTCGTCCAGGTAGGCGCGGAGCATGGTGCGGATCCAGGCCAGGGCTTCGTCGCTGTAGAGGCCGTGCTGGACCATATACGTCGCTACCATGGGGAAGTGGACCTCGCCGTAAGCGGGGTCAGTGTCCTCCAGGTAGAGGAACGATTCGAAGAGCGCCTGGCAGTCGCTGCCCTCGGGGAGCACCGCACCGCAGGCAGGGCAGCGTTGGGGCATTTTGCCCGGAGTTTTCATGCGTGTACCCTGACCGGATCGCATTCATTTCGCATCTCGCTGTTACCGCGCCCTCGCCTGGTGCAAACGGTAAGCCCTCGCGCTTACTGCGCAGGCCCGTCATGGGTCGGGGTCAATTCAGCCAGGGCCTTGTCGATCCGGCGCGCCCGCGTTTCGGGCTTCTTTGCCTCTTCGATAGTGTTCACAAGCTCTTTGCGCCGTGAATAGGACATCTTCTCCCACGCGTCCCGGGCAGGGGCGTTTGCCGCCAGTGCCTGGCTGAAATCGGGGGGCGGGGTGACGATGCGGGGCTCATCGTCGCGCTCCAGGACGAGATCGACTGTGTCGCCCGCCTTGACGTGCGCGCCCTCCCGGACGGCCCTGGTCACGATTAGGTAATGAACGCCTCCATAGGGGAAAAGTGAGCTGCGGAAGGAGAAGCCGTTGATCGTGCCGCGCACCGGGACTCGCGCCCGGCTGCCAAATACGGCGTGGACGTCGATAGGGATGGCAACGCGAGTGGCGTCTACCTCTTCGTCTCTTTCGAGAAGGGCCTGGAAGCGCTGGGTCATACTGGTGGTTGCCTCCTGGAATACGTTTCGGCAGATGGTGCCCGACCGGTGCAGTGATTGGGCTACGAGCGAGTATAGCACACGCGGCCCGCATCGGAGAGTCGGGGCCCACCGGCAACGATCTGCCTGTAACCCAGATTAGCAAGATCGTGGACCTGGCGATTTCGCAGCCCTAGTTATTGAGTGCGAGGTAAGCGTCCACATTGGTGGGTGCCGTTTGCTGCGCCCTGGTCTCAACGAGCACGACCGGGGCGCGGCTTGCTGCGCCTCTAGGGTGGGTTTGGGTTGTTTAGAGGGGGAGGTGGGTGGTAGGGAGAGGGGGCAGGCAACGGGGGCCTGCCCCTACGCTTTGTGCCTGCGGAGGGCGCTTTGGGCGGCATGGTAGCCGCACATACCGTGGACGCCTCCACCTGGGGGGGTTGAGGAGGAGCAGAGGAAGATTCGGGGGTTGGGGGTGCTGTAGGGGTCGAGGCGGGGCAGAGGGCGGGTGAATAGCTGGCGAAGGTCTTGCACGCCGCCGTTGATGTCGCCGCCTATGTAGTTGGGGTTGTAACGCTGCATGTCTGCGGGGGACATGACGTGGCGGGCGAGGATGCGGTCGCGGAAGCCGGGGGCGAAGCGCTCTATCTGGGCCTCGATGGGCGCGGTCATGTCGAAGGTTGAGTTGTGGGGCACGTGGCAGTAGGCCCAGAAGGTATGTTTGCCCTCGGGTGCGCGGGTGGGGTCGAAGAGGCTCTGCTGGGCGGTGAGGACGAAGGGGCGCTCGGGGTGGCGGCCTTGCCAGACGGCGCTCTCCGATTCGGCGATCTCTTCGAGGGTGCCGCCAAGGTGGACGGTGGCCGTCCGGGCGCATTCGGGGGCGCGCCAGGGGACGGGGCCGTCCAGGGCGTAGTCGATCTTGAAGACGCCGGGGCCGTAGCGATAGCGGCCCAGGGCGCGGCGGTATTTAGCGGGCAGGTGCTCGCCCGCGATGCGCACAAGCTGGCGGGGCGTGACGTCGAACAGGACGGTGCGGGAGGGGGCCAGGCTCGCGAAAGAGTCGACCGACACGCCGGTGACTATCTCCCCGCCCAGGCTCCGAAGGTAGGAGGCGAGGGCGTTGGCTATTTGCTGGGAGCCGCCGAAGGGGATGGGCCAGCCGGTGGCGTGGGCGAGCAGGCCTAGCTGGAGGGCCGCGCCGCCGGTGGGTGGGCGCTCGAGGGGCAGCATAGCGTGGGCTGCGAGGCCGGCGAAGAGGGCGTGCGCCTTCTTATCCCTGAAGAGGATATTGGCGAGGGTACGGGCGGGGAGGAGCGCGGGCAGGCCGAAGCGGGTGAGGGTGATGGGGTGACGCAGGATGGGGGCGAGGCGAAAAGGGCCGAGGAGGAAGTCTTCGAGGTCGCGCCAGCGGCGAGCGAGGGGCTGCATGAGCGCCCGGTAGGCGGGACCATCGCGGCCCAGGTTGTCCGCGGTGGCGCTCACCGAGCGGTGGAGAAGGACGGCGGTGCCGTCGTCGAGGGGGTGGGCGAGGGGGGCGGGCGGGTGAACCCACCGGAGGCCGTGCTCGTGCAGGGGGAGGCCCTGGAAGAAGGGCGAGCTGATGCCCAGCGGGTGGATGGCGGAGCAGACATCGTGCAGGAAGCCGGGGAGGGTTAGTGCAGCGGAGCGGGCGCCGCCGCCGACAGTATCGCCCGCTTCGAGGAGGAGCACGCGGCGCCCTGCGCGGGCAAGGGTGATGGCGGCTGCCAAGCCGTTTGGCCCAGCGCCCACTATAACTGCGTCGTATTTCGCGCTTTGAGGCATCGGTTATTGATTATTGCAAGACAAAACAAAATGCGACCCAGGGCCGCATTTTGTTTTGCGAGGAGGGTATAAATCTCTATCCCCCGAGGGCGTCTTTGATTTTGCCGAGGAAGCCTTTATCTTGGGGTTCGGGGGCTCCATCGCCGAGGGTTTTGGCTAGCTCTCGGAGTAGGCGCTTCTGGTCTTCGGTGAGGTTGGTGGGCACCTGCACTCTGACCGATACCAGCATGTCGCCCCGGCCGGTGCTGCGGAGGTAGGGCACACCCAGGCCTTTGAGGCGGAAGACCTTCTCGTTCTGGGTGCCGGGGGGCACTTTCAGTTCGGCGGTGTTGCCCTCGACGGTGGGCACCTGGATGTCGGCGCCGAGGGCCGCCTGGGCGATGTTGAGGTTGAGAGCGAGGATCAGGTCGTTGTTTTCGCGCCTGAAGAGCTTGTGCGACTTGACGTTAACCTCGATGTAGAGGTCACCGGGAGGGGCACCGCGGGGGCCGGCCTCGCCTTCGGAGGCTAACCTAATCTGAGCGCCGTCTTCGATTCCCGCGGGTATCTTGACTGCAAGCCTGCGGGTCTCGCGCACCCGGCCATCGCCGCGGCACTGGGTGCATGCCACGCTCACCACCTGGCCCTCGCCCCCACACCTATCGCAAGGGGTGACGGAGACGAACTGGCCGAAGATGCTCTGCTGTACCCGGCGCACCTCGCCGCTACCACTGCAGGTGGGGCACTTCTGGGGCTCGGTGCCGGGCTCGGCCCCGCTACCGTTGCAGCGAGGGCAGGAGGCGAGGCGCGGTATATCGACCTCTTTCTCGGCGCCGAAGATGGCCTCCTCGAACTCGATGGTCAGGCGGTAGGCAAGGTGAGCGCCGCGCTGGGGCCGCCTGCGGGTAGTAGTGCTGCCCACGCCCGCGCCCGCCGCAGAGAAGAAGGTCTCGAAGATGTCGGAGATGCCGCCGAAGCCCGCGAAGGGGTCGTAGCCGGCGCCGTTGCCCGAGACCGCGGCGTGGCCGAAGCGGTCGTAAGCGGCGCGCTTATCGACATCTATCAGCACCTCATAAGCCTCGCTGACCTCTTTGAATTGGGCCTCGGCCTCGGGGGCTTTATTGACGTCCGGGTGAAGCTGCCGTGCCTTGGCGCGGAACGCCTTCTTTATGTCGTCCTCGCCGGCGCTCTTCTGGACGCCCAGGACCTCGTAGTAGTCGCGTTTTGTAGCTGCCATCATTTACCTTCTTATGCGTTTGCGTTCTCATCCGCCTGATAGAACAGATCGTCCACCGGCATTTTCCAACCCGGCACGGCCGGTTCTGCTTCGGCGACTTCCCCTCGGTGGTACACCGTGGGCTGAGTGGGGTTGTTTGCGCGATAGACTCGTACCACGTTCTCGCGCAACACGTCTGCATCCCACACGACTTGCGTGCCCGCCGCGAAGTAATCGTCGCGCTTGGCGGCTATTGCCCGTTCCGCTCGGGGGCCGTAGTCATTTTCGTTCCT
>JBJMMB010000047.1:0-3427 GCA_045805005.1 Chloroflexia bacterium | reverse complement strand
AGCCGTCCTCCGGCTGCACGTCCCGGAAGGTGGGCGTCGACGGAGGGGTGATGGCCCAGTTCTCGGCCAGCACCACTATCTTGGACAATTGCGCCCTGGTCACGTTGTTGCCGGGCCGGAACTCCAGGCAGCCCGCACCGCAAGCATAGCCCGAGATGATGCCCCTGCTGTAGGCGGTTTCTACGTATGAGTAGAAGGGATGGGTGGGAGGTACGTCGATGAACCTGGGGTAAGGTGGGGTGTAGATGGTCCAGCCCTCGGCCAGGACGACGATCTTCGCGAGTTGGCCCCTGGTGGTGAAGTTGTAGGGGCGGAAGGTGTTGTCGGCGTAGCCGGAAATGGCCCCGTGGCAGTAAAGGTAGGTGACGGCCTCATAGAAGTAATCGGTGGGGAGCACGTCGGTGAAGGCGATGGTGCAGGGTAGCGGAGTGCCGCTGGGGCTACCCGTGGGCGTGTAGGTGGACGTTAGTCCCGGTGTGCCCGAAGGCCGGCGGGTAGCGGTGGCGCTGGGCGTTGGCGTGCGCGTTGGCGAGGGGCGGATGGTGCCCGTGGGGGTGGGTGTGGCCGGGGTGGAGCAGGTGGTATCGCTGCTGATGGTAAGAGTGTAGGAGGAACAGAACGCGTCCGGTTCCACCTGGGACACCACGATGGAGAAGTGCCCGCGGGCGCAGCAGATCACGTAGATGGAGTACGAGCCCGAGGGGCTGGTGACCGCGCCACCCAAGTAATTGGCGCAAGAGTTGGATGGGTCGACGATGTAGTAGGCCGCGCTGTAGATGGCGTTTCTGCCGGTGCACGACGGAGCATTCAGGGTGATAGTCACGCACTGGTCGGAGCTTGTGAGGTTCCCAAAGGTGTATACGTCATAGCGCCGCGGCACGTAGTCGGCCGCGCCGGGGCAGAGGGGCCCCGTGGCGCAGTTGCTCACCGGGCCGCCCAGAACCACACGCCCGTTCATAAGCAGGTCGGAGTTGTCAATCGAGCCGTTGATGACAGCGCAGGTCAAGGGGGTCCCGGTTGGGGTGGGGGTTGTACTTGTGGCCGTGGGCGTGGGAGTTATGGTGCCGCTCTGGCAGGAGTTGTGGTATCGCTCGGTGAGGGTCTTATCCACGAACCCGTCGAATCGCGAGCCCACGGCCCAGGCATCGGTCAATGACACAGCGGCGATCTTCGTGAGCGGTCCGGCCGGGACGTCGGGCCATAGGCTCCACTGGGTGCCGTTCCAGCGGGCGAAACCGGTGCTGCCCACGGCCCAGGCGTTGGTGGGGTTGATAACCGTGATGCCGGTGAGGCCGCTGATGGCGGTGGTGTTGATGGTCCAATTGCTGCCATCCCAGTGCAGAATACCCGATGCGCCCACGGCCCACAGGTCGTTTGCCGCCACTCCGTCGATCCCGGTGAGGCCCCCGACGTTGGGGCAGGAAACGAAGCTCCAACTGCTACCGTCCCAGTGGGCTATCAGCGAGGCCGAGTTGCCCATACCCACGGCCCACACGTCGTTTGAAGCCGCCGCCTTCACGTCGGCGAAGTTGTCCACCGAACCTGTGGTGGGATTGGTAACCTGCACCCAGGAGGAGCCGGCGAAACGCTCGATCAGGGCCTGGGGACTGTAACGCCGCCAGAAGCCGACCGCCCACAGGTCGCCGCCCGAAACCCCGTCCACCGCGTTGAGCCAGTTGGCGTAGTTATCGCCGGGGCTGGCGCTTTGCACCTGGGTCCATGCGGAGCCGTCCCAGTGTATGGTGAGGGTCGCCAGGCTGTTGTTGTACACTCCCACGGCCCAGGCGTCGTTCGCTGAAATGGCCTTGACTCCATAGAGGCGGGTGTCGTGGCCGGGGTTGGGGCTTTGCGCAATGCTCCAATGCGTACCGTCCCAGTGCTCGGTCAGCGACTCGTCCGAGTTGGTGGTGGTATTGTGGTAATAACCCACGGCCCACACGTCGGTTTCCGACAAGGCTGAGACGTCGCGGAGATAGTTGCTGCCCGCGCCCACGTTGGGGCTGTCAACAGGGTTCCAGGCCAGCAGGCAAGCCGGGGTGGGGGTTATCGTGGGCGTGGGGCTGGGGGTGCCGCACGCGTTGACCGCGCGCTCCACCAGGCTCGGCCCGTGCTGAGACACGCCGTGCTCGCCCACCATCCAGACATCGTCGGGGGACGCCCCGGCCACTGCGTCGAGCTGGTTGAACCCGCTGTCCGCGTTGGGGCTGAGCACGACGATGCCGTTGCGAAGTACCAGGGTGCGCTGCGGCCCGGTGTTGTCCTGATAGGTGCCCGCGGCCCAGATGTCGTTTCCGATTGCCGCCACCCCGTACAGGTTGTTCGAATAGGAGCCGAGGCTGGCGGTGGGCACAACACTCCAGGCGGTGCCGCTCCAGCGCATGGCGAGCGTCTGGATGTTGCGGGAGGAAACGTTGTAGTAGCTTCCGACCGCTATCAGGTTGTTGGTTCCGACGGCCGCCAGGGCGTATATCCAGCTCTCGGAGCCAGGGTTGGGGCTTTGCACCACGGTCCAATGCGAACCGTCCCAGTGCGCGAAGAAGGTGCGGTCGCCGATCATGAAGGTGTTGCTGTAGCCGGCTACCCACACATCGTTGGGGGCGAAGGCCACCACTCCCCTGAGGACCTGGCCGTCGCCCGCGCCCTCTAATGGCACCTGGGTCCAGGCGGTGCCGTCCCAGTGCAGGGTCAGGGCCAGTTCGACCGTGGCCGAGGGGTTGTAAGAGCCGACTGCCCACACGTCGTTGGTGGAGAGAGCTGTCACTGCATAGAGTTGGTTGCCCATAACGCCGGGGCTGGGGCTGGGCACCTGGGTCCAGGCGGAGCCATCCCAGTGCATGGTCACGGTGCGGTAGCCATACCCTGTATCGCCCACCGCCCAGATGTCGTCGGGCGATACGGCGACCAATCCGTATAAGTCCGCCTGCACGGATGACCTCTGCGTCCAGGCCGCGCCGTCCCAGTGGAGGATACCCGTCTCGCCCGCCGCCCAGGCGTTGCTCGATGAGAGGACGGTGAGACCACGCAGCGGGCCGGCGTTCGGGCTCGACACCAGGCTCACCGACGGTCCGCAGGTAGGGGTGGCGGTGGGCGTGGAGGTGCGCGTGGGGGTGCCGGTGAGGCCGCCGCACGGGTCGTTGTACCGCCCGACCAGCGTGCGGTTGAACAGCCCGTCGTAGTAATAGCCCGCCGCCCACACATCGTTCGCGGAGAACGCCTGCACAGCGTTGAACAAGCCGTTGCCGGACATGCTGGGGCTGGGCACCTGGTTCCACGTGCTGCCGTCCCAGTGCAGCACGAGTGTCTCGGGACTGGAAGAATTGCAGGCCCAGCAGCCCACTGCCCACGCGTCGCCGGACGACCTTGCGGAGACCGAATACAGGTTATTGGGGCCGCTCAGGTTGGGGCTGGGCACGTTGCTCCAGGCTGT
>JBJMMB010000046.1:0-22505 GCA_045805005.1 Chloroflexia bacterium | reverse complement strand
CGACCTCTATGAGTTCGTCGCAACTCGCGCCCAGTTCCTCGTGCAACTCGTCGCGGGCCACATCTTCGAGGGCGTCGCCGGCGCGGTCATGGGTGCCGCCTGCCGCGACGCCGTAGGACCATTCGTCTATCGGGAAGCGGTATTGCCGGGTGAGGATTATGTTGCCATCCGCCGTAACGGGCACTATTTCGACAGCCAGGGAGCGGTCGAGGTAACTGAAGTCGATCTGATTGCCCTTGGGGAGAAGGATGCGGTCCTGGCGCACTCTGAGCCATTTGGTTGCGAAGGGATAGGTGGTCTCAAGGCGCTTGTACCCGAGCTTCGCGCCTTCGGGTTTCGCGTAGTCTTCCGGCTTTATCATGTTTGCGATCCTTTGCAAGATGTGTTCCGAAATAGCGGACATCTAGTGGGTGTAGGGGCAGGCCCCCGTTGCCTGCCCTCGTTCGCTAACCCCGGCATTGGTGGTACACCACCAGGGCAGGCAACGGGGGCCTGCCCCTACACCGATAGAGTAGCAGATTATTACTCGATTTGCGTTTCGAGAAGCTCGATGCGGTTGCCGAAGGGGTCGTGGACGTAGAAGCGGGCCACGCCAGGGATGGGCTCCGCCTCGGAGATGGGTATGTGGTGGGCATCCAGGAGGGCGCGGAGGGCGGGCAGGTCGCGGACGGAGAGGGCGGGGTGGGCTTTGCGGGCGGGGGTGAAGGGGTCTTCAAGGCCGACGTGCAGTTGGCCCGCGCCCAGGGAGAACCAGACGCCGCCCTTGCGTTTGAGGGCGTCGGGCTTGTCGATCTCCTGGAGGCCGAGGAGGCGGCCGTAGAAGGCCCGCGCCTGCTCTTCGGCGTCCGGGGTGCGGGGAGCAGCCACCTGCACGTGGTCGAGGCCCGTGATGGGCACTATGGTTTCTCCACCAGGTGTGGGGTATACCGGAGGGTGTCGAGATTGGCCGTGCCTATGGAGAACATGGAGATGCGGAGCTGGTCGAGCAGTACGCGGCCTAGCTCTACCGTGTCTTCGGGGGAGAGGGCGGCGGCTTTGAGGAAGGGGCGGGCGATGCCGGCGAGGTCGGCTCCGAGGGCGAGGGCTTTGGCGATGTCGATGCCATTGCGGATGCCCCCGCTTGCGAAGAGCTTTCGCCCATCGGGTATGCCCGCGTCACGTATTGAAGTGAGGGCGTCGGCGGTGGGGATGCCCCAATCCGCGAAGGCTTCGGCGACCAGGCGGCCGCGCTCGGTGGGGATGCGATGCGCCTCCACCTGGCTCCAGGAGGTGCCGCCCGCGCCTGCTATGTCGATGGCTGACACGCCTGCATCCCAGAGGAGTTGAGCGGCGTCGGTGGAGATGCCCCAGCCGACTTCTTTGGCTATCACGGGCACACCCACCTCGCGGCACACCAGGGCTATCCTGTCCACCAGGCCCGCGAAATTGGTGTCGCCCTCGGGCTGCACGGCCTCTTGGAGGGCGTTGAGGTGCAGTATGAGCGCGTCGGCCTGGATCATATCGACCGCCCGGAGGCATTCATCCACACTGTAGGAGTAGTTGAGTTGGACGGCGCCGACGTTCGCGAAGATGAGGATGTCGGGGGCTATATGGCGGACCCGGTAGGTGGGCTCCAGTTCGGGGCGCTGGAGGGCCGCTCTTTGGGAGCCCACGCCCATAGCCAGGCCAAGCTCCTGCGCGGCGAGGGCCAGGTTGTGGTTGATCTCCTCGGCCCGTGGCGCGCCCCCGGTCATGGACGAGATGAGGATAGGGGTCCGCAGGCGGCGGCCCCACATTTCTAGTGAGGTGTCTACGTCGCGCAGGTTCAGTTCGGGGAGGGCCTGGTGGACGAAGCGGTATCGCTCGAACCCGGTGGTGATGGCCTGGGCGCTCACATCTTCCTCCAGGCAGATGCGGATGTGGTCAGCTTTGCGGTTTTCGATTGACATCAGCCTATTTTACGACCTCAAGGACAAAGAGCAATTCTTGCCCTGGGATAATATACGCCAGGTGCTCTTCGTAGAAAAGGAGGTTGTGGTTGATGAGGCGCATGAGGAGGCGGTTGAAGGGGGTGGGCGGGCGGCAGTCCATGCGGGCGGTGAGCTTGCGGAAGCGGACGGTGGAGTAGTCGTAGCGCACGAGGTCGGTGTCGAGGCAGAGGTAGTCGAAGGTGCGGGAGGAGAAGGCGTGCCTGTGGGTGGGGTCGGTGTTGAAGTTGAGGCTGGTGTAGTAGGGCACACGTATCCACGCCCTTCCGCCGGGCCTGGCGATGCGGTGGAGTTGCTCCATGACGCCGATGACGTCTTCCAGGTGCTCGATTACATGCTCGCATACAATGGCGTCGAACGTATTGTCGGGGAACGGGTAGGGGAAGACGTTGAGGTCCCAGACGACGTCGGGTTGGCAGCGGGGGTTTATGTCGAGGGTAACCGCGCCTTTGATCTTGCGGTGGCCGGAACCCACGTGCAGGACCGACGGATATTGCGTATTGCGTATTGCGTATTGCGTATGGGAGGAAGGGTAGGGGGTCCTACTACCCAAGCCTGGCACGTCTGCGTTACGCAGTACGCAATACGCAATACGCAATAGGTTAGTCCTGATAGGTGGTGACGCCGAGCGGTACGCCTGGGGTGAGGAGGTAGAGGTCGGGGAAGTGGCGCTTGACTTCGCGGACCATGCCTTCGGCGGAGAGGTTGAAGCGGTCGCGCCAGAGCGCTTGAGGGCCGTGGTCTATGAACTGGTCTGGGAGGCCGATGCAGGCGATCTTGGGTTCTTTGAGGTTCTCGTGGGTGTGGAAGAACTCGAGGACGGCGTCGCCGAAGCCGCCGGGGATGGAACCTTCCTCGATGGTGAGGATGCGGGGGAAATTGCTGCCCAGGCCCGCGAGCAGGGTCTCGTCGATGGGCTTGGCGAAGCGGGCGTTGATCACGGCGGCCTCTATGCCGTCTTTGGCGAGGAGGTCAGCGGCGGCAAGGGCGGCGTTGACAGGGTTGCCATAGGCGACCAGGGCAATATCACGGCCCGTGCGGAGCACCTCGGCCTTGCCGATGGGGATGGCCTGGAGCTCTTCGTCCATGGGCACTCCGTAGCCGTTGCCCCTGGGGTAGCGAACGGCGATAGGGCCATCATGCTGCACGGCTGTGAAGATCATGTGCTGCAGCTCGTTTTCGTCCTTGGGGGCCATGAGCACGATATTGGGTATGGGCCGCAGGTATGAGATGTCGAACGCGCCCTGGTGGGTGCGGCCGTCGTCGCCCACGATGCCGCCGCGGTCCATGGCGAAGACCACGGGCAGGTTCTGGATGCAAACGTCGTGGATCACCTGGTCATAGGCGCGCTGGAGGAAGGTGGAGTAGATGGCGCAGACCGGCTTGAGGCCCTCGCAGGCGAGTCCGGCGGCGAAGGTCACGGCATGCTGCTCGGCAATGCCCACATCGTAGAAGCGCTCGGGGAAGAGCGGGGCAAACTTGTTGAGCGAAGTGCCGTCGGGCATGGCGGCGGTGATTGCCACCACCCGCTCGTCCTCGCGGGCGATCTTGATGACGGTGTCAGCGAAGACGTCCTGGAACTTCGGCGCGGTGGGTTTGGGCGCGCCGGACTTGCTGGGGGCTGCTACCGCGTGCCACTTGACGGCGTCCTCTTCGGCCACGTCGTGGCCCTTGCCCTTGACTGTGAGGGCATGCACGAAGACGGGGCGCTCACTGTGTTTGGCGGCTTCGAGCACGTCAATAAGCTCGCCTATGTCGTGGCCGTCCACGGGGCCGAGGTAGACGAAGCCTAGCTCCTCCCAGATCATGGTGGGGACGACGAACTCTTTAAGGGAGTTTTTGAAGCGCTTGCCGAGGTTGAGCAGCTTGTGGCCGAGGGGCAGGTGGGTGAGGGCCCACTCGACGCCCATCTTGGCGCGGTTATAGCGCGGGTCGGTGCGGACATTGTAGAGGTACTTGGAGAGGGCGCCGACGTTGGGGGCGATGGACATCTCGTTGTCGTTGAGGATGACTATGAAGCGGTGGCTGGAATGGCCCGCGTTGTTGAGGGCCTCGAAGGCCATACCGCCCGTCATCGCTCCGTCGCCTATCACGGCCACCACGTGATTATCCTCGCCCTTGATGTCGCGGGCCACGGCCATACCGTAGGCAGCGGATATGGAGGTGGAGGCGTGGCCGGCGCCGAAGACATCATGGGGGCTTTCATCCCGCGAAAGGAAACCGCTGAGGCCGCCGTACTGTCGGATAGTGTCAAAACGATCCCTGCGGCCCGTGAGGAGTTTGTGCGGGTAGGCCTGGTGGCCGACATCCCACACGATTTTGTCGCGAGGCGATTCAAATACCTTGTGGAGGGCTACGGTGAGCTCGACGGTGCCGAGGTTGGAGGCGTAGTGCCCGCCGACTGTATTGATGGTGCTGATTATCTCCTCGCGCACATCCTGGGCGAGAAGTTCGAGCTCCTCGGTGGAGAGGCCGCGTAGGTCGGAGGGGCCGTTTATGGTGTCTAGCAGTCTTGTCATACGTCCCTTTCGAGGATCATTCTCTTGTCGCAATCTATATTATACCAGTTTAGCACGGCAGATGTTACTTAACATACGTAAGGCAGCGCGTTATGGAGCATAATCCAGACCAGGACAAAGCAAAAATGCCCGCGCACTTAGTAGAACGAAGCAAAGTACGCATAGTTACAGGGGGTGTTAGTGAATTATGGCACAATCTTGTTTCTATATACAGTGATTTTGGGTGGAATTGCAAGCACTTGAGTGCAGGGAGAGGGTTATTGCAAAAGCCGACAAACTCCGGCCGACGGGCCGGAGTTTGTCGGCTTTTGCGATTTTGGACTAGAGGTAATCTCTGAAACGCTCGGTTAGGGCGGGGGCGCGGAGTTTGCGGAGGGCTTCGGCCTCGATCTGGCGGACACGCTCGCGGGTTACGCCCAGTTGCTCCCCGACCTTTTCGAGGGGGTATTGGTGGCCGTCGCCTAGACCGAAGCGAAGCTGGAGGACCATCTTCTCGCGGGGGGTGAGTATCTCTTCAAGGGCGGTTTCCAGTTGGTCTTTGAGAACCTCGTGGGCGGCCTCTTCTTCTGGGGAGGCGGAATCTACATCGCGCACGAAGTCGCGCACCTGGTTTTCCTCGCCTTCGTCGCCTATGGGCGCTTCGAGGGATACGGGGGTTTGGGCGGCCCGTAGTATCTCCTGGATGCGGGTGCCACTCATGCCCATGGCCTCGCCTATCTCGGCGGCGGTAGGAGGGCGACCGTGCTTCTGAACAAGATCCTGAGTAACCTGCGATATCTTGCCCATGGCCTCGCCTATGTGGGCGGGCAGGCGAACGGTGCGGGCCTGCTCGGAGATGGCGCGCAAGATGGCCTGCCTGATCCACCAGGTGGCGTAGGTGGAGAACTTATAGCCGCGCTCCGGGTCGAACTTATGCACGGCGCGCAGCAGCCCCATGTTGCCCTCCTGGATCAGGTCGAGCAAGGTGAGCCCGCGGCCCACGTACTTCTTGGCGATGCTCACCACCAGCCGCAGGTTAGCCAGCACGAACTTCTGAGTGGATTCCACGTCCCCGGCAGCTATCTTGTGCGCTAATTCCAGTTCCTGATCGCTCTTGAGCAGGGGAGCCTTGCTGATCTCTCGCAGGTAGAGGCGCACCGGGTCGGTGACAAACGCGGGGTCGATCTGGGCAAGTCGGTCGAGGTTATTGTAGTCATCGTCATCCAGATCGTCCGGCTCTTCTTCTTCGTCTTCCTCACGGGCCGGCACGAGGTGGCGCACGGCCAGGCCGTTTCGTGCAGCGGCGCTGCCAACAGGCTCGGAGGAGGCTTCATCTTCGCCGGGGTCTATGTTGAGAGGCGGGTCGGCGATGGGAAGTAGCTCGGGGATATCGGGCGGCGCGTCGTCCCCGAGCGGGGTCTGCGTCAGAATATCCTGTGGGTCGGGGTTTTGCAGTGCTTCATATTCCATATTTTTGATTTCCCTATAAAGATGTTCGCCTTCGGGGCTTTCGGCCATCGCCACAGCGGAGCCCGCAGGCTCTGGCAGCGGCTCGTAAACCAGCGTCGGGTCGAGGTCCGCTATGTCGAGCGTAGGGGGACCGAGGGTCCCGAAGGGCGTGAGTTCGTCGTATTTGCCTGTCAAAGTAATCTCTTTTCGCGTCGCCTCATTGGACGCCGGCTGCTCCTTGCGTTGTCCGGCAGATCGTTTGGGCATATACGCTCCTTCTATTAGTTGCCACGCAATCGCTTCAAGTGAGTTATTCCCGCCTCCGGTCACCATGGGCACTCATTAATAACGATTGTGCGACCAGAATAGTTGTGCAAGGATTATGCCAACGGATGGATATTTACCCCCCAACCTGGCTCGGGGAGGACCGCGCCGGCACTGACGGCGTGGCGCCCACGGAGCGTCACGTCGACCACACTCCCGGTTACCCGCATACCCTCGAACGGAGTCCATCCGCACCTTGTGTGGAGATTGTTCGCGGAGACTCGCCAGGTGCGCTCCGGGTCAATCTCGATAAAGGTATTGGGCTGCGGGGGTATGCGGAAGACTCGGACCGGGGCAGCATACATCATTTGCACGAGCCTGTCCAGGGTGAGCCTGCCGGCGCTGACGGCGGTGAGCATCAAGGGCAGGGACGTTTCGAGGCCAGGCACGCCGAACGCGGGGCTTTCGCCGGTTTTCTCATCGAGAGTGTGGGGAGCGTGGTCTGTGGCGATCATATCTATCACGTCCAGGTTGTCCCACAGTGCGTCGACATCGCGGCCTTTCTTAAGAGGTGGTTTCATCACTCCGAATCCACCCAGGCGCGGCAGGTCGTCTTCGGTGAGGTAGAGGTGATGAGGGGCCACCTCGCAGGTTACGGGCAGGCCGCGCTCTTTGGCATCGCGTATTAGCTCGATCTCGACTTTTTCGCTTACGTGGCAGAAGTGCACGCCGCGGCGGACCGAAGGGAGGAGGCCGAGCACCATCGCCAGGGTGCGGTCTTCAGCGTGCACGCAGAGCGGTTTGGCGGGAGGCCAGGCGAGCATAATTGTGCGTATCGCCTCGAGTTCTTCTATTTTCAGGTCGCCCGTGGTGTGATCGAGGTAGAGCTTGAGGCCGAAGACCTCGGGGGCCACTTGCGCGTAGGTGGGGTCGTTATCGGGGGTAGCGCCGTAGAAGAAGCCCACGTCGCAGGCGAGGCGGGCGGCGGCAGATTCGACCTTGCGGGCCAGGGCCTCCGGGGAGACCGTGGGGTCGCCCGGGTTGTTGGGCATGTCGAGCAGGGCGGTGAAGCCCCCGGCGAGGGCGGCACGGGTGCCAGATGCGAAGTCCTCTTTGTGAGTGGCGCCGGGGTCGCGCAGGTGGACGTGGGGATCGACTAGACCTGGGAGTTTGATGGTGGGCATGGGGTATTTTATCAGAAGGCAAGGACTGGGGCCATTGCGTATTGCGCATTGGGTGATATGCCCGTGTATAATGTCTGTCATGAACGCATTTGAACTCTCGCAGGTCCTTGGAGAGCGAGAGCGGTCGGGGCGAAGCTACCTGGAGTTCCTGCGGGTGCCTTCGTTGAGCATGGGCGTGTACGTGCTCCCGGCCCAAGGAACCGACCCACAGCAGCCGCATACTGAGGACGAGGTTTATTATGTGGTCAGTGGGCGGGCGTCTATACTCGTGGGCGACGAAGACCGCCCTGTCGAGCCGGGCAGTATCGTGTTCGTAGAAGCGGGCGTGGAGCACAGGTTCCATACTATCGAGGAAGACTTGACGGTGCTGGTGTTCTTCGCGCCTGCTGAGTACAGTCATAATTAGACAAATATCTAACATTACCCATTTTCCCCATTTTACGCGTGCGAATTCCCCAAAATGGTGAAAATGGTGAAAATGGGTAATGCGTAATGGTGGTGTGCTATGCTTGGGGGTAGAACTCTCTACCCTAACTCCATTACGCATTACCCATTACGCATTACCCATTACCCATTACCCATTACCCATTACCCATTACCCATTACCCATTACCCATTACCCATTACCCATTACCCATTAGTTCCCATGAGACAACCCCAGCCATCCGAACTGAACCTCGCGCATCTGGTGCGGCCTGCCGGCAAGGCAGGCGGGCCGGGGTTGCTGTTGCTGCATGGGCGGGGAGCGGACGAGGAGGACCTGATGGGGCTGGTGGGGGCACTCGACCCTCGGCTGGTGGTGGTGAGCGCGAGGGCTCCGTTCAGGTGGGGGCCGGGATTCGCTTGGTACGGGACGGAGGGGGAGGAGGCCGAGACGATGCAGGCCAGCCTGGAGGAGTTGCGGAGCTTCGTGGACGACCTTCCGGCTGCATATGGCATCGACCCCAATAGGCTATATGCGATGGGCTTCAGCCAGGGCGCGGTGATGGGGGCAGCTCTAGCGCTCACTGTGCCCGAGCAAGTGCGCGGGGTGGTCATGCACAGCGGCTACGTGCCCACTCGGTCGGGGCTGCCGCTCAGACCCGAGATGATACGCGACAAACCCTTCTTCCTGGCCCACGGCAAGTACGACGATCTCCTGCCTGTGGAGTTGGGTCAGGCCTCCCGCGACTACCTGGCTACCCACGGGGCGCGCCTGACCTACCAGGAATATCCCATAGGCCACACGATCAGTGAGGAGAGCCTTTACGATCTTAGCGAGTGGCTTACGAGTGCGTTGGACGTGACGGAGCGAGGTTAGGGTACGAACCGCAAAGGCGCAAAGAGCGCAGAGACCAATAATAAAGGTCTCTGCGCTCTTTGCGCCTTTGCGGTGATTAATACCTCATGGGCCGACGAGGGCGCCGTCGAGGATCTTGGCAATTTGACCTCGCTTGGCGTATTCCCAGAGGCCAAAGCGGCTGCCGTCGTAGCCGGAGATGATGTTGTGTGATTTGGCAGTCTCGACGTACTGGTAGAAGGTGTTGGACTTTGGCACGTCGGTGAAGGAGGGCGTGGCGGGGTTGACTGAGCGCCAACCGGAGGGGTTGGCCTTGGCGGCCGCCAGCACGATCATCTTTGCAAGCTGGGCGCGGTTGACGTTGTCCCAGGGCTTGAACAGGCGGTTGTCGAAGCCGGTGACGATGCCGTTGGCGGCGGCGGTCTCGATGTAGTTATAGAACTCGGTGCCCTGCTGCACATCGGTAAAGTGCGGGCCGCCGGTGGTCTGTATAGGGAGTGCGAAGCCGAGCACCACCATCTTGGCGACCTGAGCTCGCATGGTCCAGTCCCACTGGCGGAAGGTGTTGTCGCTGTAGCCCGACACGATGTGCCTGCAGTAGACGCTCTTGATGTGGTTGTAGAACTCATCGGTTGACTGCACATCCCGGAAGTTCATGGTGCAGCCGCCGGAAGGGGGCGAGGTGGGCTGCGGCTGCGAAGCGGTGGTGGGCGTGCGCACGGGCGTGGCGTTTCTGTCAGGCGTGGCCGTGGGGCCGGTGACGGTGATTGTGTAATCTTCGTAGAGCGACCTGCCCTGCACCGGCTGACTATTGGTATCTATGACCTGGGTATCCCGGATGGAGGGAGCCTCGGGCACGAACTGCCAGTGCAGGGTGCCAGTGCCGCCGTTGGCCGCGCAGAGGGTGATCTGAGCGATACGGAAGTCGCCGGGGCCGCAACCGTTAGGGCAGTTTTGGAGGGCCCCTGACGCGAACGCGAGGTTGCCGGGCAGCGTGTAGACGCCGCGCAGAATGCAAGCTCCAGGGCCATTACAAACCTCGTTCTGCAACACGGCGTCAAAGGTAGTCGAGTCCTGGGTTATCGTGGTGTCTGCCGGAACGGACGAGCAACTGGCGCTCGCCGAGGGGAGCACCTTGAGCACCGAATTGGGTGAGTTGGGGTTGTCGAACAGGATATAGTTCTGCGAGGCGGCGACGTTGTTGTTGCCGCCGGTATTGACCTTGAGGTCGAGGGTGAACTTGGTGCCGGCGGCGACCGTGCCGTGGTTGGCAGGGGCTCCTGCCTGGGGGACGAAGTGGGCGAAAGCGTTCTGCGCGGCGGGGGCATCGGGGCTTGAGGCCGATGGGTTGGCGGCGGGCCGGGCGAAGGCCGCAGCCGAGAGCCAGAGACTCAATAATAGCGCCCCAAGCGTAAAGGCGGCCACGTGGTAAGGACGCTTAGATAATTTCCGAGAAAATGTCATGCCTTATCCTCACTGTCTATTCAATGTGCTGTAACGGCGCGACAAGCTGCTCCATATCTATAGAGCGGCTCTCGTTATGTAAGATACGAGGTAGATTATAACGTATTGCAGTGCGGATGTACAGTATCGCGGGCGGGCGCCACTCCACAATGTTGCGCTGCGCTCGGCGGCGATGTTAGAATTAGCGCAAGACGACCGGCTGCATGCAAATAGCAAAGACCCTCGGAGGTCGGGCCAATCTCGATAGTATAGATAGGATGCTTGCACAGATGACAAACGCTAAGAGAACGCCGCACTCACGCATCGCACTATTATCCGCAATTGCCACTCTGGCGCTAAGCTTAGGTTGGGTGCCAACCATGCAGCAGGCGGCGGCCGCCCCCTCAAAGCTCCCCGCTTCCATGCCTTTCACCGACTCGGCGTTCGAGACGGTGTGGAGGCGGAACGACCTGCCTGTAGCGACCCACACGGCGGCCCGGTCGTGGACCTGGGGTCCGGCGCCGCTGGCCTCCGGGTTGGAGGCGTACGCTGACGCGCCGGATGGCTCGGGTACGCGACTGGTGCAGTACTTCGATAAGAGCCGAATGGAGATAAACAACCCCAAATTGGCCCCCGATGACAAGTGGTTCGTGACCAACGGGCTCCTGACGGTGGAACTCATATCGGGGCGGATGCAGTTGGGCAACACGAGATTCGAGACCCTCAAGCCTGCTGACATCCCGATGGCCTCGGACGTCAACGATACCAGCGCACCCACTTATGCAAGCTTTGGGACGGTGGCTAACACCTCGGCGGGAGAGAAGCGCCAGTCAGATAAGACCGGGCAGTACGCCACCGGGCGCATCAACAAGGCCGGGCAGGTGAGCAACGACCCGGCCAAGAACAGCCTGCCCGAGGCAAGGATCGCCTACTACGAGAAGGCCACCGGGCACAACGTGCCCCGGGTGTTCAGCGATTTCCTGAACACTTCGGCTTCCGTGCGGGTGGGCCTGGCCGACGCCACGCGGCCGCTGCTCGATCCGTGGGTGTTCGCGATGGGATTGCCCATTTCGGATGCGTATTGGGCGAACGTGCGAATAGGGGGCAAGCAGCAGGACGTGCTGATCCAGGCCTTTGAGCGCAGAGTGCTCACATACACGCCCGGCCTCCCGAAGGGCTGGCAGGTGCAGATGGGGAATATCGGCCAGCACTATTACCAGTGGCGCTATGGGAACAACGTCACGCTGAGATCGCAGCCCAGGGTGGTACCCGGCCTGCCGACGCGGCTGACGATCCCGAGCCTGGGCGTATACACGAACGTCGAGAAGGTGGGGCTGGACAAGAACCACAATATGGATATACCGAAGAACCCGTACAACGTGGCCTGGTTCCAGCCCGGCACGGTGCCCGGCAACCCGGGCAACGCGGCAATCGATGGGCACCTCGACTGGTACGGGATCAAGGAAGCGATCTTTTACTTTCTGGACCAGCTCAAGCCGGGCGACCGAATATACGTGCGCGACGAGCGGGGACGCGACCGGGCGTTCGTGGTCACCAAGCAGCAAACGTGCACCTGGCAGAACTGCCCTTTGCAGGAGATATTCGGCCCCTCGACGGGCGTGCGCCTCAACCTGATCACCTGCCAGGGCACCTTCAACCGAGCGCAGCAGCAGTATGACAAACGACTCGTCGTGTATAGCGAGGCGGCGCAATAGGGTTAGGCTTTTGCAGAGCGGGGCTTTGTGCAGGTAAGACCCATCTCCCCCCAACCCCCTCTCCCTTCCGGGAGAGGGGGAGCCTTTTATGGAGGAAGTTGGGGGACGCCCCCAAGCCCCCGGCAGGGAGGACCCTGCACCCCATATGTGGGGAAGGAGGAAGTTGGGGGACACCCCCAAACCCCCGGCAGGGAGCCCCTTGCACCCCATATGTGGGGGAGAGTTGGGCTCCAATCCCCCAAGCCTCCGGCAGGGAGATCCCTGCACACCTTGTGATGTGATAATTGGGGACACCCCTAAACCCCCGGTAGGGAAGCCCCGGCACCACTTGTTATGGGGGCTGGGCTTATTAGGGGACACCCCCAAGCCCCGGCAGGGATCTCTATGCACCCCTATTGACAGGGAGGGGTATACTAAGAGCACGTAGTAGTCATGTGGGCTTCCAGGGGGTAGGGGAGCCGGAAAGATTCGGGTTGGGATATGGAAGTTGTTCGAGACCTGCCTCTGCACGGGCATACTTATGCTGTGGTGGATGTGGAAACCACGGGCCTTTCCGTGCGCACGGGGGATAGGATTTGCGAGGTGGCTGTGGTGCTCGCGAGGGGCGGGCAGATCGTGGACCAGTTGCAGACGCTGGTGAACCCACAGAAACCAATTTCGCGGGGCGCGTCGGCGGTGAATGGAATCACGGACAGCATGGTGCGCAAGTCACCTACGTTCCGGCAGGTAGCGCCCGCTTTGGTGGAGGCACTTGAGGGGGCGGTGCTCGTGGCCCATAACGCGCCGTTCGACATATCGTTTATCTCGGCGGAGTTGCGGGGGGCCGGGTTCCAGCCGCCGTCTAACCCGGTGGTGGACACACTGGCTCTGTCCCGGCGTTTCTACTCGTTCTCTTCGAACAAGCTAGGGGACGTGGCCCGCGAATTGGGCATAAGGACGCACGGCCTGCACCGCGCCCTGGCCGATGCCACGATTACGTGGCACGTGCTCAAGAGCTTTCTGCGCGACTTTCAGGAGGCGGGCATAACCACGCTGGCCGAGCTGATAGCCCGGCAGGGGGCGCTCACGCCGCCGAGCGGCTTCTACAGCACTCCGGCCCTCATGGAGTGGGACGGCGGGAGCGAGTTCTGCCCTATCCAGGGCCTACCACCCATGATCGAGCGGGCGATGCGGGCCCAAGCGGCCATGTGGATAAGGTATGAGGGGAGCAACGGCCGCCTGAGCGAGCGCCTGGTGCAACCCCTCAAGGTTACCCTCCGCGAGCAGGCCACCTATCTTGTAGCCTACTGCCACCTCCGCAAGGAGGAGCGCACCTTCCGGTTGGATAAGATGCAAGTGCTGGAGATACGGGAAGCGGTGGGCTAGGACCGGTTAAGAAACCGCCACGACGCCAAGACGCCACGATTTATAAGGGGTTTTGTTCACCGCAGAGGACGCAGAAACCTTTATTAGTTGGTCTCTGCGTCCTCTGCGGTGAGTTAGGATGTTAGAGGAACTCGGTGAGGTCTTCGCAGAATTTCTCCAGTGTGTCGCGGCGGAGTTCGTACATTACTCGGTTGTCTCGGTCCTGGGCTAGCTCGCGAACCATCTCGATCTCTTTGACAAGGCCGGCATCTTTGAGGACGCGCATGTGGCGGGAGACGGAGGAGGGGGTGATGCCGCAGGTCTTGGCGAGGCGAGAGCCGTAGTACTCTTTGTCTTTGGAGATGGCGCGCAGGATGGTCATGCGGGTGGGGTCTTCGAGGGCTCGGGCCACGCGCACTATGCGGTCGCGTACGTGGTTCATGGCGTTACGGTGGGCATCGGTGGTGCGGGCGTCGTAGATGACCACCATCTTGCCGTAGCCGTAGAGGATGATGGAGGGGGTTTTGAGGAAGAGGGAGGGGACCAGCACCACCTTCTCCAGGGGGTAGCCCTCGGGGAACTCTGCGGGGAGGGCGCGGTTGTTGAAGAAGCGCTCCTCAACGCCCGACATCCGGTCGCGACCCAGGGCCTGGGTCCACTCGCGCACGCTCTCATCCCAACCGGCCTTCAGGCGCTCAATCTCGCCCCTGAAGACGTTCTGCCAGTAGGTACGTAGGAGGCGCATGAGGCGGGTGCGCAGGGCGTCGGGCTCGGAGGCGAGGGTTTGTAAGGCCTGCCGCCAACCGGGGTCCTGGATGCGGTGCTCACCGCCGTGGGCCTTGAGCAGACCGGCAAGGAGACGGAGCGGGTGGGACATCATCGCGGCGATGGCGCTGGGGGACATCTCGCGGCCGGAGGCGTAGAAGATGAAGTCCTCGGGGGCCATCATCTCCACGTAGCGGAAGAAGCCCTCCATGTCGAAGTGGTCGGGGTAGTCGACCGCCAGTTCGACGAGGCGGTTCTCGAACATGGAGTAAAAGTAGTCGGCCTCTTCGCGCATCTGGGGCGAGAGGTCGCGCTTGACCTTGGCCGCCCAGGGCTCGTCACGCTCGCCGGGGTGGGTCATGGTGCCCAGCGAGATGAAGAGGTCGTAGATGGGGGAGACTTCGAAATAGACGTTGGTGGACGTAGTAGAAGGATCGGGCGCGATAAGAACAGGCATAATATAGCTCCTCGAGTAGCTAGTGGCCGGCCCGTGGCCGCGGTGCCGGTGAGCGTCTGCAAACTGGCTTCATACACCAAGAGGGTGATTAGCCAAGTGAGCAACAATAATATATCAAGGGCGATAAGTTGTCAAGCGCTTGCCGCGCCGCGGCCGAATTGATATAATTTCTCATCCTTAGAGGGCCAGACCGTCCGGTATTGAGCCGGAGCGAGGCAGTTGCGGCCCTGATGGCACTTAGAAATTCCAGGAGGCGTTTTCTTCATGCATTTAGCCTTGCTGCCGGGGCCGGCATCGACCCTGGCCGGGGGAGTATTGAGCGCGGGTGGGGCACAGACGGTCCACAATGTCCAGGGGCCGGACCTGTTCGCCCGCGCACATAGCCTGTTTTCCATAGCGGCGCAGACCGTTACCACAGCAACCGGAACCATATCGTCCACCGCGACCGTGACCCAGACCACGCCGGTGCCGCTGCCCACGGTGGGCTCCCAGGCCGGGCTGCGGGTCAATCCCCTCAATTGGACGTATCTCACCACCCCGCACTCACCACTTATAGGGCCCTTCGGATGGATTTACCTGGCAGTAATGATCGGGCTCTTCGGCCTGAGCGCGTATATCTATTTCTTCAAGCGGCTAGAGTGGAAGCGCACCAACCCGGTGCTGAAGCGCGCCGCCGACAGATGGGGGCCGATAGGGCTCTGGGTTTCGGGGCTGGGGATGGTGTTTGTGGCCTTCAGAGCGGTGTCGCTCGACTTCTTGAACCTGCCGTTCTGGTTCTACCTGTGGCTGCTGGCTGCCATCGTCTTCATAGCGTGGATATACTACTGGTATCGCACGACCTACCCTATACAACTGGCGAAGTACCAAAAGACGCAGCGCGCCCGGCAGTACATGCCGTCGTCGAGCAAGAAAGGCCCGATGCGCCCCCTCGCCTCGCCCCCAAGCACCCCAGTGGCCTCGACATCCGGTGGGAAGAAGCGCAAGCGCAAATAGGGTTATCTCTGAAAAGCACACAAAGCCTCCCGCGGGAGGCTTTGTGTGCTTTTCAGAACCGAGGCCGCGTCGCATCGTTATACTTGCAAAGGCGCGCGAATCGCGAATAAGGAGAGTGGACCCAATGTTCAAGAAGCGATCTCCGCTGAGCATATTGCTACTGGCGGCGCTGGCCGTGGCTTTGGCGGGCTGCGGCGCGGGCGCTACCCCCACCGCCACGCCGGTGTCCGAGCCCGCGGCTACCGTAGCGCCGACCGACACGGCAGCGGCGGTGCCCACTGATACGGCCCCTCCACCCACTGACACCGCTGAGGCTCCGACTGAAACGGCGGCGCCCACGGATACCGTCGCGCCCGAGGCCACGCCCACCCAGGTCGCGGCGGGGACGCCGGTCATGCAGCCGGTGGGTAACTTGCCGTGGAAGCAGTTAGGGCTGGCCGGCAAGGCGGTGCAGAGCATCGCACTCTTCCCGTCGGGGGGGAATGTTGTGGTGGGCGCCGGTCCGCAGGGGGCCTGGCGAACGACTTATGACTATACCAGTTGGGAGCAACTCTCCGTCCATCCGCAAGGCAGGACGGCCTCGGCGGCGCTGGAAAGCCCCGACGTTATTTACATCACCAGCCACACGGGCTGTGCCAGCGGGGCCCCTATCACTCTCATGCGCTCCACCGACGCGGGCAAGACCTGGCAGGAGGTGACGAAAGGAGCGGTGCCGCTCACCGTGGCGGTGGCTAATAACACGTTGGCCTATGGTACCACGTGCAGCAGCGTGGTCAAGACGACCGACTCGGGCGCTACCTGGACCGAGCTGCCGGGCTCAAAGCTGACCAATTATGACCCCGCGACCCTCGCTGTGAGCCCCGACGGCCAGATCATCTTCGCCGCGTACTACAGTGAGGGCGGAAGCGCGCGCATCATGAGGAGCACCGACAGTGGGGCCAGTTGGAGCGACGTGACGCCCAAGGACAAAGAGATCCGAGCGCAGGTGCTACTACAGGTTGTGCCGGGAACCCAGGGGCACACCGAGCAGGCCGGGGCCTATATGGCAAGCTCTCCTGGCCTGCTCTGGTTCCTGGCCGAAGGCACCAACGACTGGAAGCTTTTTAGGGCGGACAACCCGATGCTCGACAACCCAGCCGCCAATGCCCCATACGAGATCACGGCGCTGTACGTGGATACAAACTACAGCGAGGATTACCCCAAGCCCGGCCCCATAGTTTACACAGCCAGGGCGACGCAAGACGGGGGCAAATTGAAGGGGCTAGGCGTGTTCCGCACCATGGACAAGGGCATCACCTGGGAGCCTGTGGGCAAGGGTCTGGAACCACAGGCGGCTAACACCCTGGTCCTTGCTCCGCACGACGCCTTCGCCACGCCCAAGACCGTGGAGGTCTTGCTGGCGGGTACGGAGGATGGGGTGTGGGGACTGGCGATGCGGTAGAGTAAACGTAAAACGTAAGGGATGTGGGCAGGCCTGGTTCTAAGGACCAAGAGCCAAACACGGCTACCACCTTTACGTTTTACGTTTTACACATTGCGAAGCACGATAGAGGCTACGCCGGCCCAGAAGACGACCTGGGCGGCCAGGGCACCGGCCAGGAGGAGGAGCGTTACGGCTCGCTCGCGGGGGAGGGCCCACCAGGCGGCGATTGAGTTGGCGAGCCAGATGACGAGGGCGTAGATGGGGAGCTGCAGGAGCTTTTGCTTGGCGTCGATGAAGTCGATCTGGGCCTGGGAGTTCCAGTGCAGCGGGAGGCTAGTGGGCAGGCCGGGGTATACGAGGCTGAGGTAGCCGAAGAGTAGCGCGTTCAGCACGAGCCCGGCCAGGAACAGCCATCTCACGAAGCGGTCGGACCAGAAAGGGGCCGCCCACCCGCTTGGGCCCAGAAGCACGGTGCTGGGCGCGTGCTCGTCGAGCAGCCCCGCAACTTCCCTCTCGCGCTGCCTGAGCGCGGCCATGAATTCGACGGGGTCTCGGGGCGATAAGGCGTAGGACAGGTTGCCGGTGCGCACGAAAAGCTGCCACGGCCCGAGAGCGGTGGAAACCGATAGGACCTGGGCTAATTGCGGACTCCGCCCCTCGCCAACGAAATAACCGGGCGTAATGGAGGCAGTCGATTGCCAGCGAACGGATATCGTCCTGCCGTCCACGCGCTCGCCAGGGGCGTATACGGCGGTGATGGCGCCCAGGGGAATGAACTGGGCTACCCCTCCGTAAATCAGGGAGAGATGGGACTGGTCCAGGACGTACCTGATAGTGAAGGCGCACCAGGCGAGGTAGATGGACATGCCCGAGCCCACCAGGGAGAGGGCCAGCCCGAGGGCCAACAGGTAGACCGCAGGGTCGTACTCCACGGAGGCCGCCCGGTCCCGGAGAGCGCCCCACAGCCACAGGGCGAAGAGGGCGAAGACCACCGGCAGGAGGAGCAGGGCAAAGCGGGAGGGCGTGGGTTTAGGACGCCAGGTGGTCATTTACTCGATCATTTCCAGGGTAAGCCACCAAAATTGCCTCGCTACGCGAGGCAATTTTGGTGGCTAAACAGAGTTGCCGCCTGTGAGGCGGGTCAGGACGCAACTGCCAGGCGCTTGGACTCTACGGCGCGGCTAGCGACGGGGTGCACGGGGGTGCACCAGTGAGAGTATTTGGGGATGTTGCCGCGGACAACCTCGAAATAGAGGGACTGCAGCCTGCGGCCCAGGTCACCGATCCCGCCGTGGCCCACAGGACGGTGGTCTACAGAGCCGACGGGGGCGATTTGCGCACCGGTGCCGCACAGTATTAGCTCGTCACAGACGTAGAGCTCTGTGCGGTCAATGGGGCGCTCGACAACGGGGACGCCCAGTTCCTCGCGGAGCAGGGTCATGATAGTCAGGCGGGTGATGCCCTCGAGTATGTTGTCGGTGACGGGAGGCGTGTACATGGTCCCGCCACGCAGCATGAAGAGGTTTTCTGCGGAGCCTTCGGAAACGTGGCCGTTAGCGTCGAGCATGATGGCCTCATCGAAGCCATTGAGCAACGCCTCGCTCTTGGCGAAGGCCGAGTTGACGTACGCGCCGGTGATCTTAGCACGGGCGGGTATCATGTTGTCGTCGACGCGCTTCCAGGACGAAACACCCACGTTGAGAGCGCGATCGATGTCGATGTAGTTGCCGAAGGGCTGCACCGCGATGTAAAGCTCGTCCTTTAGGTCGTGCAGCCTCACGCCGATGACTTCGGAGGCCTTATATGCGGAGGGGCGAATATACGCGTCCTGGTGTATGCCACTCCTGGTGAGGAGTGTGGAAGTGAGATCAACCAGTTCGTCGGGTCCGAGCTTGGGGCTTATCATGAGCACATGGGCCGACTGGTGAAATCGCTCGAAGTGCTCGCGGGCGCGGAAAAGATAAAGTTGCCGGTGCTTGTCGTTGTAGTAAGCCCTGATTCCCTCGAAGCAACCGGTCCCGTAGCTGAAAGCATGTGTCAGGATGCCGACCTTTGCTTCATTGAGGGGTATGATGTTACCTTCGAAGTAGCAAAGGAGGGGCAATTGCTTATCCATATGTATCTCCTCCATTGAGCAAACCGCGTGCCAAACCGCATTGTCGGGCACGTACGCAGCAAGCATGCCGCATGCCCGCATTATAACACCGGGGCAAATACGTGCACAAGAATTGTTGACGGAACCGTAATAATGTCGGGGGTCGGGGGTCGGGGGTCGGGGGTCGGAGGTCGGGGATCAGTGGTGGTAGGCAGACACTGACTCCTGATACCTGATCCCTGACCCCTACAATGGCCTTGTACTTGCTGTAAAAGATGGTGTTATGAAAGCTGACAGCCTGAGTCTGGATAAGTTGAACCGTAAGAGCCCGACGGAGAAGCGGCAGGAGGCTGGGAAGCATCGCAGGGCACTTATACGAGGGCGGCAACTAATAGCGCTAGGTATCGTGCTGTTGGCGTTGTTCGGCATGCTCACTGCCGCCGTGCTTCTCCTCAACCCACTGGTACTCGATGTGCCGATCACCCGTGAGGTGCAGGAAGTGAATCTGGGGCCGCTTGACTTCCTGATGAGGGCAGTGAGCGCACCCGGTTTCTGGCCGTGGAATGGCATCTTCCCGGTGGTGATTATTGTGGTGCTGGCCTTGTTCAAGCGGGTTGTGGAAGCGGCCTTCCTGGCGCTGGCCTCGATAGCGACGTCGTTGGCGGAAGTAGTGAAAGTGCTGGTGCACAGAGGGAGGCCAAGCGCGGACCTGGTGAAGGTGATCGGGCACCCCAATACCTTCAGTTTCCCCAGCGGGCACGTCACGCAGTACGTGCTTTTCTTCGGCTTCTCCTTCTACCTGGCGTTCACGCTCATGAAGCCGGGCGTCCCGCGCACGTTGATATTGGCTTTTTCGGCGGCTATGGTGCTGCTGGTGGGCGTGTCGCGGATCTACATGGGCCAGCACTGGGCCAGCGACGTGCTGGGCGGCTACACGCTGGGGTTCGGCCTGCTGCTGCTGATCATCTGGGGCTATAGGGCCTGGGAGGAGCGGAGCGTGAAACGCAAAACGTAAGGGATGTGGACGAGCTTGATCGTAGGACCACAAACCAACTACGCGTACCACCTTCACGTTCTACGTTTCACGCAAGAGATTTTTTAGCGCTACTGATATAATATTGTTTATGAATACACACTGGTGGATCGGGCTGGCATCGAGTTTCCTCGCCAGCGGGGTGGAAGTTGTGGAGGCGGTGACCATCGTCCTGGCGGTGGGGGTGACGCGCGGCTGGCGCAGCACCTGGATTGGGGTGGGCACGGCGGCTCTTTGCCTGGTGGCCATCGTGGCGGCCATCGGTCCCGCGTTGCGATACCTGATCCCGATCGACGCGCTGCGGATCGTGATCGGTACTCTGCTGCTTATATTTGGTCTGCAGTGGCTGCGGAAGGCCATCATGCGGTACACAGGGCTAAAGGAGTTGCACGACGAGGCCAGGATATACGAAAGAGAGGTGCGGGAGCTGAGCGCGGAGCCGGTGGTGGTTTCGGGGAGCGGCATCGATTGGACAGCCTTCACCGTGGCGTTCAAGGGAGTGCTGCTCGAAGGGCTCGAAGTGGTGTTTATCGTGATCACCTTTGGCCTCACGGCCGGGGACTTCGGGCCGGCGCTGTTGGGCGCGGTTGCCGCGGCAGTGCTCGTGACGGGCGCGGCGGTCGTGGTGCACAAGCCCCTGAGCCGGGTGCCCGAGAACAACCTGAAGTTCGCGGTGGGTACCATGCTGACCGCGTTTGGCACCTTCTGGGCCGGGGAAGGGGTGGGCCTGGAGTGGCCCGGCCAGGACCTGGCGATTCTCGGGCTGATTGCTTTCTATGGAGTATCTTGCGGGTTGATTATCGGGCTGCTGCGCCAGCGGCAGCGCCAGGCAGCGGAAGGAAAGGCGGTCAGCGAAGCGTGAAATACATAACGGGCTTCTTCGCGTTCTGGTATGACTTCATCGTGGGCGACGCCTGGGAGGTGGCCGTGGGAGTGGTGACCGGCCTGGTGGCGCTCTATCTGCTCTTGCACTCGGGCGCATCCGGGCTGGCCCTCTATGCGGCATTCTTATTCCCCCTGTGGATCATGGGCCTGCTGGGTTACAGTTTGTGGCGGGTGCGTAAAACAGGATAGGTCCCATTTGTCAAAAAACGAGATCACGCAAGATGGAAGGGAAGAGGCCCGGCTAGAACCTCCGACAGAGGCCGGGCCGTCCGCTTCGGGGAACCCGCCGCGCTGGCTCTCGCGCCGGCTCTCGTTGGCGGTACTGCTTATCTTATTCGTGGTCATCCTCTACATGGCCCGGCGCGTGCTCGGACCATTTATTATCGCGGGGATACTGGCCTACATCTTCAGCGGGGGGATCGACAACCTGCAGGAGCGGTTGCACTGGCCCAGGGCTTTGATCGTCAGCCTTC
The DNA here is from genome assembly GCA_045805005.1 of Chloroflexia bacterium. Taxonomy (GTDB): domain Bacteria; phylum Chloroflexota; class Chloroflexia; order QHBQ01; family JADMIH01; genus JADMIH01. The sequence goes on along the minus strand of JBJMMB010000046.1, from coordinate 1,238 downwards.
TCTACCTGCTGGTGCTGGGGGTGCTGGGCGTGGTCCTCTATTTCGGGGCCGAAAACCTCTACAGGCAAACACGGGAGTTCATATCCGGGGGGCCGAACATATTGGAGCGCGGGCTCCAGCAGATCATGGGCTCCGCAGTTTACCAGTTCGGCGGGCAGACGATAGACGCTCGGGTGCTGGCGAAGCAGTTGAACGCGGGCCTGAGCGCGTACCTCGGGAGCGGGGGAGACGTGCTCCACTTTGCCTCAGTGGCAATAGAGGCGGTCCTGGATACCTTGCTTGTGATCATCGTGAGCTTCTACCTGTTGGTGGGCGGCAAGGACATGGGCACATACTTCCTGAAGTTCGTACCGGAGGAGAACCGGGTGCGGACAGGGTACGTGCTGGGCCGGATTCATGTAACGCTCGGCGCCTACCTGCGAGGGCAATTGCTGCTGATCGGCATCATGTCACTGCTGTCGTTCCTCGTATTGCAGTTCATCTTCCAGGTGCCTTACGCACTGCCGTTGGGCATCTTGACGGGCTTTCTGGAGATCGTGCCGCTGCTTGGGCCGGCCATCGCGGCCGTGATCGCAGCCGGGGTTGCGCTGTCCGCGCACGGGGCGGGAGCAGCTATCGGGGTGATCGTGGCATATACGATTCTGCGCCTGTTGGAGGACCAGGTGATCATGCCGGCAGTGGTGGGGCGGGCTGTGGAGTTGCACCCGGTGGTCACGATCTTCGCGGTGCTGGTGGGCCAGGCGATAGCGGGGGTGTTGGGCATGGTGATCGCGGTGCCGGTGGCTGCGGCCATCAAGGTCGTCCTCGATATTATGTACCCCTCCGACCCCGAAGAGGCCCTGGCGCAGGCCCAACCAGGGATCAAGAAGGCCACCAGGGAAGGGGAAACGAGGGGGAAAGAGCCGGCACGCACCTGACGATGGGTGGGATGCGCTCACAGCATGCACCCGGCCAGGAACCTTTGGATGTGGGATATGCACCGCAGGGTAACTATGAGCAGGGCACACCACCCCTACATAAAAATAAGGAGAGAGTTGGGGGGCACCCCCAAGCCCCCGGCAGGGGGAACCCTGCACCTCTATTTTGATATCAGACGCAGAGAGCGCGGAGTTTAAACGAGACGAATGAATGAGCGGGCCAGGACGCGCTTACCGGCTTGGGTGGTTGGCAGGGGTGGGAGAGACGGAACCACCAAGGGCACCAAAGGCTCCAAGTATGTATGGAGGACGGTGAGTATT
>JBJMMB010000045.1:0-2341 GCA_045805005.1 Chloroflexia bacterium | reverse complement strand
GCAGCCAGGTCCGTGGATTGGGCGCGTCAAGGACTACCTGCTGGGGCTGGTGCTGGACGGCGCGCTTGGGCAGGACGATAAGGTTGAGGCTGAGCGGTTGGCGCGGGAGTTCCTGGCAGATAAAGGTCCTATGGGACAATAGGACATTCGACCCCTAGTCTTGGGGCGCGTGCGGCAATAGAATACTCTGTAGGGATCAGGGGTTAGAGATCAGGGGTCGTAGGCAGACACTGATCCCTAACCCCTGATCCCTGTATGGAAGACTTGGAGTAACATCGGGCGCTTGTGGGCGCCTTACGCTATCGATCGAGAGGAGAATACATTGGACAATAACGACCCTAACTATCCCAACCAGCCTCAGCACCCTCCGGAGCCGCAGGCTGAGGAGCAAGCGCCGGGCGCGTTCGGCGCGCAGGGTGCGAGCATGCCCCCGGCGCAGAGCTACGTGCCCCGGAGCTACCCGCAGGAAGAGGTCCCCGCCGTAGGTGCGCCACCTCCGTCTTACCAGATGCAGGAGCCCGCGCCCATCATGGTGCAGCCGCCCTACCCTGGGCCGGAGGCGGCCCCCAAGAAGCGGGGGAAGGCGGGGCTGATCGTGGGGGTGGTGGCACTGGTGGTGCTGCTCGCCGCGGGGGCGGTGGGGACGACGTTTCTTGGCAAGCTGGCCAATCGCCCGTCGGTGGCTGTCGAGACGCTGCTGCCCGCCAACACGCTGGCCTTCCTCAAGGTTGATACGGCGGCGACCGGCAAGCAGAAAGAGGCCCTGGACAAGCTACGGGCGGTGTTCGAGTCGCAGCCCGGCTTCAAGGAGGCCTGGGCAAAGATGGCGGACCAGGCGATGAAGGATGGCGGTAGCACGTCGGGCGATGCGACCCCGGCTGTGAGCGACTTCGACTCGCTGTCGCAGTACCTGGGCAACAACGCGGCTATAGCGGTGCTGCCACCGAGCAGCGGCGACCTGCAGGAGTTGAAGGACTCGTTCGGGATGGAGGGCAAGGGTGGGGAAGCGATGCTGCGCTACATGGCGGGCGTGGTCGACCTCGATTTCAACCCGCTCAACAAGAAGGGACCCATCAGCGAGCTCAAGAAGCAGGTGGACAACTTCGCGAACGCGCCGTTGGAAGAGAAGTATCGCGAGATCGAAATCCACAAATACATCACGGGGACGAACACGATCTACTTCTCGCTGCTCAACGGCACGGCCACCGTGCTCGTGGGCGGCAAAGTGGAGCCGCTACGGGTGCTGATCGACCAGTACACGGACAAGAAAGGCCTGAGCGAGGATGCCCGCTTCAAGAACCTGGCGAGCCAGGTGCCCAGCGACAACCTGGCCTCGCTCTACGTGAACCTGACCGAGATAACCACGATGGCGGCGCTGGCCGATCCGGAGATGGCGGCTGCGGCTCCGAAAACGGACGGCGCGGCGCTCGTGACGGTGAGCGCGCAGGACGACGGCATGCAGATTGACGTGGCGTCGGAGGCCACTATGGCGGGCGCGGACGTGAAGCTGAACGCGAACGCGCATCCGGACGCGAAGACGCTGGCCGACATACCGTCCGGCTCGGTGGGCTTCCTGGCAGGGGCGGATTTGAAGGATATGGTGCAGGCCGGCCTCGACGCGATGCGCAAGCAGAGCCAGGCGTCGGGCGGCGAGGATATGGTGCAGTCGACCCTGGACGAGATGGAGCAATCAACCGGTCTCAACCTTGAGAAGGACATCCTGCCCTGGATGGGCGGAGACTATGCCCTGAGCGCCTCGGTCGACACCCAGTCAGGCATGCCCCTGCCCGGGGTGGTCTTCCAGTTGAAGCTGAACCCAGCGGACCACGACAAAGCTGCGAGCACGCTGGACAAGCTGGTGCAGAGTATGTCGGGCGGCTCGGAGCAAAAACTGGACATTCCGGAGGGCACCTTCTACGCCCCAAGCCCGGACGCCGGAGCGGTATTTGGCGTGACCGGGGACCGCCTGCTGATCGTCACGGGCGAGGATGCGGATGGGGCCACCGCGGCGGCCAAGTCGGTGCTGGCGGGCCTGGGCAAGGGAGTAGGCACGACATCGCAGTGGCAGAACGCGTCGAAGCACCTGCCCAAGGATAGCAACGCCATCGTCTACCTTGACCTGGGCGGCATACGGGGCGCAGTCGAGGGCATGATGCCCCCGGATGGTAAGACGGAATACGAGCAGGGGGTCGCGCCCCTGGTGCGTCCGTTCAAGTACATCACGATAGGGGAGGCGGGTTCGGGCTCGAACATCAGCTTGACAAAGGGTCACGCGGTGATCTTCCTGGGAATCGGGAAGTAAGGGCATTAATAGCAAAAAGGCGAAAGAGCCGCGCGGCTC
>JBJMMB010000044.1:0-8045 GCA_045805005.1 Chloroflexia bacterium | reverse complement strand
CTTCGCAGCCTCCACAAGATCAAAGCAACCCTGATGAAACAATGCGTAGGCGCCAAGCCCGATAAGTCCGCCTGCGACCGTAGAGACAACAACGCACTCCGGGCAAAGGACCTGTATTGGGACGAACTTGCCTGATGGATCTCTAAAGTTGGTAGGGTTACCTGCGGCGTAGTTATATGCCTGCCCAGTAATGTCCTCGATAGGATCTCGTGTCAGGAACTGCCGGGTGGAGGGGTCGTAGTAGCGGGCTCGGAGGTAGATCAGGCCGCTTTCGCTGTCGGTGTACTCTCCGGTGTAGCCGAATGGGTTGTAAACTTGCGAGGAGGAGGAGATGGGGTTGCCGTAGGCGTCGTAGGTGTAACTTGCCACCGTGTCGCCCGACTCGTCCGTTATAGCGCGCACGCTGCCTAGCTGGTCGGCGTGATAGTAGTAGGAGTGGCCGTCGACTACCTCTTCGAGCAGCATGCCGCCGGGGCCGTAAACGTAGCTGGCGGTCGAATCCTGGAGCAGCACGGGCAGGCCGGAAGAGACCTGATCCCAGGAGTAGACGTCGTCCGTCAGCAGACGTTTTTTGCGGGTGCGCAGGCCGTCCCCGTTGTAGTCGTATGTAACCGCACTGGCGCCATCGTAACGCGCGAGACGGTTTTCCTGATCGTACTTGTAGGTAGTGGAGTGGCCTCCGGGTAGGTTGTCGGTAGTTTTCGAGCGGTTGCTCCTTGTTACTTTTGGGGATTCACCAGGGTATTATAATGATTAGGGCGAGTTGGGGACAGCTTATGGCCGAGCGGGGCAGGGCTCACTCAGTTTGGTGACCCTATGGCCGTAGGGTTGGTAGCGAAGCGGACGACCCGGGTTGCGTACGCTCGTGGTGTACCCAAAGGCCGAGGTCGGCAACCAGGGCAGGCAACGGGGGCCTGCCCCTACAGATTGGTGCCTTCAATCAAGATTGATTTGGCCCAGCAGGGGAGCCCACCGGCGGCCTTGTTGTTAGAGAGAAGGTTGGAGGATAGCGAGGGATGAAAGCGATGGATGCAATCGAGCGGGCGCTGGGGTGTCTTTTTGGGCTGGCGTTGGGGGATGCGCTGGGGGCGCCGACCGAATTCTTGGAGGTGGGGGAGATACGGCGGAGGTTTGGGCCGATGGGGCCGGAGGAGCCGAGCGGGAGACCGGCGAGGGTGACGGACGATACGCAGATGGCGCTTGCGGTGGCGGAGGCGCTGGTGGAGGCACCCCGGCCGCTGTCGCCGGAGGGGTTGGAGGGGCCGTTACGCCGGGCTTTCGTTGAGTGGTTCGCCTCGCCGGAGAACAACCGCGCGCCGGGGAGGACGTGCATGGCGGCCTGCGGGAGGCTGGCGCGGGGGCTGGGGTGGATTGAGGCGACGGACCCGAACTCGAAGGGGTGCGGAGCGAATATGCGGGTAGCGCCGGTGGGCTTGCTGGCTTTGCAGGGGGTGGCGGCGGAGGTGCGGGGAGGGGTGGCGCAGTTCCAGTCGGCCCTTACGCACGGGCACCCAACGGCGCTGGCCGCGTCGGAGTTGACGGCTGCGGTGGTGGCCGACCTTGCCCTGGGAGGGAGCCCGGAGGGGCTGGTGGGGCGGCTGGTGGAGTACGCGAGGTCGCAGAGGGGGGTGTACCGCGAGGATTGGGTTGGCGACCTCGATAAGCTCTGGGCGGGGACTTCGTTCGGGTCTACGACGGGGGAGAGGATGGAGAAGGGTTGGGACGAGTGCATAGAGGTGCTGGATAACGTGCGGTGGGGTTTGGAGAACCGAGAGTTGTATCTGCTGCGGGAGGACTTGCCGGGGATCGACCCGTGCGAGGCGACGGGCGAGGGTTGGACGGCTGAGACGGCGCTGGGCACGGGGCTGCTTTGCTTCCTGCTTTATCCCGAAGAGCCGGTGATGGCGATCAGGCGAGCGGCGGTTACGGGAGGCGATTCGGATTCGATTGCGGCGCTGAGCGGGGCGTTCGCTGGGGCTTACCACGGGGTGGGGGCGTGGCCCGCGGATTGGGTGGGGCGAATCGAGTACGGGGACCGGCTGGGGGCGCTGGGGAGGCAATTGGGAGAGGGGTTATAGCTCGGGCTGTAAGCGACCGTGACGCCCGGGGATTTGCCGGCGGCTGTGGGGGTGGGTAGGCCGGTGGGGAACAAGACAGGCACGGGGATCGTCTGTCTTTAGTGGGGTCCACCTGGCTTACGGCCCTACGACTCGTTTCATGTGGTAGATCATTTTGGGGTTGTGGGCTTGATGGGACTGTAGACGCACCCGAATGGTTGGGGTATACTAGCAGTCATTCAGGCGAGGCACTAGCGCATTGAGCAGCGGAGGGTAGTATGGGCTTTCGAGAGCTATTAGTGGCCCGGTATATTCGCGTTCGCGGCGCTGAGATGGGCGAATCCAGTGGCGCCAGGCGCGGGGGGACGGGCGGGCGGGTGCTTTCGCGGAGTCTGGCGTTGGTATGCCTGGGGCTCGTGGGGCTGGGGGTTATGGCGGCGTCGACTTCGGGGCGAGCCGATGGGCTGGGGTTGCGTGGGAGGGCGGAGCAGGCCCTGGCTACGTGCTCTTATACGCCGCTGTCGCTGAGCCTGACGGGCACGGGGAATGTTGAGGATATGAGGCCATTCAATGCGGCGGTGGGCGATAGCTATTTTCAGTTTGCCCCGGCGGAGCCGATTACGGTTACAGGTCTGTCGGACGGGCAGGCTTTGATCAACCAGAACCTGGCGGGGTCGGTGAGCGGCGGGATGTCGGGCTCGTTCGTGATGAGCAGCCTGAACGGTGGGGTGATTAACACGATCAGCACGAGCTCGGAAGCGAAGGGCTTCCAGGTGGGGAGGCTGGTGCTGACGGATACGCTGGGGTCCATCTCGCTTGTGCTGGCCTACAACTTCACGGGCATCGCGACCACGCCGCCTTTCTACCCGCGCACGATCAGCGGCTACGCGCACAGCACCGCGACCACGGGGGCTTACTCGCAGTACAAGCTGGTGGGGACCGTGGAGGGAACGATTGGCGCACCCTCGGGGCGGACGGTGGCCATCGACGCCACCTTACATGGGAAGCTGTACACGGTGCCGCCCAACGCCACCAGGGTGCGGACGGAGGTGGGGTCGCGGGATCTGCCGCCGATACGCAGCTTCTCGCTGTTCGCGGGGGACGTGTTCGCGCAGTTTACCCGGCCTGACTATATAGCCTCGGGGGGCAGCGGGACCTTCACGCCAAACTCGGTGTATACGGGCACGCTGCGGGACGAGCAGAACATGATCATCGGGCAGGCAAGCCTGGATAACGCGCAGATGGTGGCGGGCAATTTGCTCGACTCTTCGCCGGGGTGGACAGCGGGAAACCTGCGGATGAGCGAGAGCGGCGGGAGCGCGTACGGGGTGTTCCTGGCGGACACGCGCTTCCCCACCCCGAACGGATATTACTTCCAGACCGGGGGCAGCGGCGCATACGACGGCGGTCTGCTGTTCGGGCCTATGCTCGTGTCGATAGGCTACCAGGGTGGGCGTGACCTGATCGCGACCATACTGGGGGGATACTATTGTTCGGACTTCGCGCCGGTGGGCGGGACACCAACGCCGACGCCGTCGACGCCTAGCGCTACACGGACCCGAACCGCCACGGCTACTCCTACGCAGGTTCTCACGCCCGCCGCTACGGCCACCTGCGGGTTGGCGTGGCGTGACAACGGCCGGGTGGGAGCAGCGACGATCGAGGGCATGCAGGCACTCGCGGCAAACGACGTGTGGGCGGTGGGTGACGGCGGGGCCATGCACTGGGAGGGGAACGGGTGGAGCCCCAGCGGACCGTCGGTTTCGCTCCTGGATATATCGGCGCTCTCCGCATCTGACATATGGGCCGTGGGCTATACGACGAGCGGCAGCACATGGCCGTCGCTAACGATGCACTGGGATGGGGCAAGTTGGACTGTGGTGCCTAGCCCGAACCCGCATGCGGTATACAACGCTCTGGTCGGGGTGAAGGTGATCGCCCATGAGAACGTTTGGGCGGTGGGAGAGCAGGCGGGGATTCTGCACTGGGATGGGGTGTCGTGGACGCAGGCGTATGCGCCCGGCTCCCAGATATACTTGCGGGACATCGACGCCACGTCGGCGAACGACGTTTGGGCTGTGGGGAACGAGGGGGCGCTCCCATCGTACAGCGTGGTATTGCGCTGGAACGGCACGAGTTGGACCCGGTTGCCCAGCCCGAGCCCTTCGGTCAACGAGAACGTTTTGCAGGCGGTGGCGGCGATAGGGCCGGACGACGTGTGGGCGGCGGGGTTCCAGTGCTGTGTTCAGCCGGGCCCGTATCACCGCGCGCTTATCATGCACTGGGACGGGGCGCAGTGGAGCCTGGTGCCGAGCCCGAACCCGGGGAACTATGATGAGGATGTGAAGGACCTGGGGGCCGCTTCCGCAGGGGAGGTGTGGGCGGTGGGCTCGACGACTGACCAGACAACGGGCGGGGCTCTTATGGAGAGGTGGGACGGGCAGGCCTGGAGCTACGTGCGTTTTGCGCCTGAACCGGGTTGGCCGGGGGCGTTGAACGCGGTGAGCGTGAGCTCGCCGTCCGATGCGTGGGCGGCAGGCTGGTCGGTGCTGAGATACTACGATCCATGTGGTGCGGGCAGTCCAACCTCGACGGCTACGAGCACGGTCAGGTCGCCCAGCCCGACCTCGACGCCTACGAGCACGCCCACCTTGCTCAGGCCGAGCGTTACGGCGACCTCGGCCAGCCCCACGGGCACCCGTCAGGCGACCTTCACACCGACAGCCGACCCCACTGTCATACCGCCTACTAATACCAGGACGGCTACGCAGATGCCAACCGAGACCCCAACGGGGAACTATACGCCAACCAGCACACCCACGTCCGGGGCGACACCCTGCTCTATGAGTTTCTCCGACGTGCAGACGTCTGACTATTTCTATGAGGCGGTGCGGTACCTTTACTGCGGAGGGGTTATCTCGGGGTATAGGGATAATACGTTCAGGCCGTACAACCTGACCACCAGGGGGCAGCTTGCCAAGATTGTGGTGCTGGCCGAGGGGTGGGGCTTATACGCGCCGCCGGGGCCAACGTTCCGAGATGTGCCTGCGAGCCATACTTTCTATGCTTACGTGGAGACCGCTTACCAGCGGGGCATAATATCGGGGTATAGCTGTGGGGCGGCGTGCCTGGAGTTCAGGCCGGGGAACAACGTGACGCGGGGGCAGTTGTGCAAGATTGTGGTGCTGGCCGAGGGGTGGGGGATATACACTCCTCCTACGCCTACGTTCAGGGACATGGGTGCCTGGGATGCGTTTTTTGGGTATGTGGAGACGGCGTATAGTCAGGGGATCGTCTCGGGGTACGAGTGCGGGGTGGGGTGTTTGGAGTTCAGGCCGGGGAGTAATGCTACGCGGGGGCAGATTGCTAAGATTGTGTATTTGGCTGTAGGGCCATAAGTGTAGCCGGGCGGTGTGCCCGGCCTATTTGCCCGGCAGATAAATCTGCGGGCAACACGTACGAAGCCCGCCTGCGCGGGCTGGTGGGGATAGTATGGGGTTGGATGTGGGGAGCCTCTGGAGGGAGGCTCTCTTTGTTTTGTGGGGTGGGGCTTGGAATCAATCTTGCAGAGGTCTTTTGCCTGGCTGCTGTCATCCGGCAGCCATGTTTGGCCCGTATGATGTGATTTTTTGTCCCTGGAGGAATGAATGCATGAGTGCGTCTGCCCCTGTTACACGTGCGATTGAGAGCGGTGAGAGCCTGTGGTCACGCTTGAGAGCGGAGGACCGGCCGCTGGTCGGGGGAGTGGTGGCGCGCATCTACCTTACTTCGTTCACGCTGCTATTCTTCGAGCTGCTGTGCATCCGCTGGATTCCCTCGTATGTGAGGTATTTGAGCTACTTCACGAACTTCATACTGATGGCGTCGTTTCTGGGGATGGGGGTGGGGATACTGGCGGCCCGGCGGCCCCGCTTCTGGTTCCCGCCGTTCCCGGTGATGCTGGCGCTGCTGGTGGCGGTGGTGATGCTGAACCGGTTTGATTTGCGCATCTCCTCGACCAGCGTGCTTTATTATGGCGCGGGGGAGAGCCAGGCGGCGGGGGCGGAGAACTTCGTCGTGCTGCCGGTCATCTTCGCGCTGGTGGCGGCGACGTTTGTGCCGCTCGCCAGGCCGCTGGGCGTACTTTTCACGCAGACCAACCCGCTAAAGGCGTATACGTTCGACATACTGGGGAGCCTGTCGGGGATAGCGGCCTTCTTCGCGATTGCGTGGTTTTCGCTGCCGCCCGCAGTGTGGTTTGGAATGCTGGCGGTGCTGGTGGTGCTGACTAGCGGGAGGTGGAGCGCACAGCCGGCGGGGGCGCTGACGCTGGCGGCGGTGGTGGCGGCCTTCCAGATGCAGTTAGGGGCGTACTGGTCGCCCTACTATAAGATCGTGCTGCACCCGGCGCAGCCTTCGGGCTATATTGTCGATGTGAACAATGCAGGGGGGCACCAGGCGATGATACCGTGGCAGGCGAAGGAGCCGTTCTACCGCCGGGTGTACGAGATCTTCGGAGGGCAGACTTTCAAGCACGCACTGATCCTGGGGGCGGGGAGCGGGTCGGACGTGGCGACGGCGTTGGCCTACGGGGTGAGCGACGTGACGGCGGTGGAGATCGACCCGCAGATTCAGGCGCTCGGGGCGCGGTTCCACCCGGATAAGCCGTACAGCGACCCACGGGTGCGGGTGGTGATCGACGACGGGCGGGAGTTCCTGCGAAATACAGGGCAAAAGTACGACCTGATAATCTTCGCGCTGCCCGATTCGCTGACGCTGACCTCGAGCGTGGCGAACCTGCGGCTGGAGAGCTTCCTGCTGACGCAGAACGCGCTGGCCTCGGCGCGGAAGGCGCTGACGAGCGACGGGGTGGTGGTGCTGTACAACTATTACCGGGAGGATTGGTTTATTGGGAAGCTGGCGGGCATGGTGAATTCGGCGTTTGGACAAGCGCCCCTGGTGTCGACCTATGGAGGATGGGGCCGGGCGGCGGTGATTATGGACGGGCCACGGTTGGGGTCGCTGCCCGCGGGGCAGTTCGGGACGTACCATGAGAGCGCGGCCACTAACAGTAAGGAGCTGCGGGTGATAGGGGAGGGGTTTTATCCGCCCCAGCAGAACGCGCCCTCGCCCGCGACCGACGACTGGCCTTTCATTTACCTGCAAGACAAGAGCTTCCCGTCGCTTTATATCGCGGGGCTGGTGGCGGCGCTGCTGATCTCGGTGGTGGGGGTGGGGTTGATTGCGCCCAGGAAGACGTTGCGCCGGTTCGATTGGCACATGTTCTTCCTGGGGGTGGCGTTCGCGCTGCTGGAGGTGAAGGCGCTGATTACCTTCGCGCTGCTGTTTGGGAGCACCTGGATGGTGAACTCGATGGTGTTCTTCGCGATACTGACGGGGGTGCTGCTGGCGGTGCTGGTGAACGCGAAGTTCAAGGTGCGGCGGATATGGGTGTTCTATTTGCTCTTGTTTGGAATGCTGGCGCTGAACTTCGTGGTTTCTCCGGATAGTTTGCTCTTCGAGAACCCGGCGCTGCGCTATGTGGCGGCGAGCTTCCTTGCGTTCGCGCCGGTGTTCCTGGCCAACGTGATTTTTTCAAACTCATTTCGGGATAGCGAGCTGGCGGATGTGGCGTTTGCCTCTAACCTGCTGGGGATCATGGTGGGCGGGATGCTGGAGTACTTCAGCATGGTGTTGGGGTACCACCTGCTGCTGCTGCCGATTATGGTGTTTTACGCGGCGGCTTTGGTGTTGAGCAGGCGGGGGCGGTCGGAGAGGGTTACAGCTTAGGTTAGCTCCAGCGCGTACTCGATAGCCTGCTCCTGGCCCAGAGCGCGGCCTTCTGTGCGTGCCCTCTCAAACTCTTCTTCGCTTAGCTGAGCGCGAGCGGAGGCTACTGCTTGCTCGTATACCATGCGATCTTCGACGTCCATAACAGCATCGATAGCCTCCAACAGCGCCTCTGCCGCTCCAAGCAACTTCGTCCCGAGTCGGGGGTCGGCAGCCGCT
>JBJMMB010000043.1:0-2083 GCA_045805005.1 Chloroflexia bacterium | reverse complement strand
CAATGAGCGGCTCCGCCGCTCATTGCCATTGTTTTTGAACATGAGGTCTACCGTTATATGCTAATCCCACAATTGATACACCGAAGGGAAGGTTGACGTGCTCTAGCAGAGGAGCTTCGAGGGCGAAGAGGCAGGCGAGGAGAGCGTTGGTGGGGCCGGGTCTGGTGAGGGTGAAGTCGGACTTGAGGTTGGGGGAGCTGGGTTTGTAGGGGCGGAGGATGCGCACCCCGGCGATGATGGGGAAGAGGAAGGTGTTGAAGTAGGAGAGCCGGCGTATTTTGAAGCCGGCATCCACCACGCGGGCGCGAATCTCGGGGGCGATGTAGCGGCGCTTGTGGTTGCTGATTTCGTCCTGGGGGCCCCAGAGGAAGCGGTAGGCGGGAACGCTGAAGAGGAAGATGCCGCCTGGGGCGGTGATGCGGTAGAGCTCGCGGAGCATGGCCCGGTCGTCCTCGATGTGCTCGATCACGTCGAGGGCGGTTATGAGGTCGAAGGTGTTGTCGGGGAAGGGGAGGGGCAGGGAGTCGACGCGGGACACGCTTGTTATACCGCGCATGTGGCAGAAGCGCACTGCTTCCTCGTCGGTGTCGATGCCCTGGGCTTCGCCGAAGCGGGCGAGGTAGCCCAACATGGTGCCGGTGCCGCAGCCCGCGTCGAGGATGCGGCGCGGGGGGCCTTCGGCAGACGACGGACGACGGACGATGGACGATGGAGGTAAGGAGGCCGGTTCGTTGGGTCCATCGTCTATCGTCCGTCGTCCGTCGTCCATCCGAGGCGGCAGGTACTTGCCTAGCAGCGTCAGGAAGATGCGGCGGCGTCCGACGAACCACCAATGCTTGTCTTCTATTTGGTAGTACTCAGCGTAGAACTCTTTGTGCATAGCTGCCTAGCGAACCAGCGCCAGCCCCACGGTGTTCCACTGGGCCAGCCAGAGGATGGGGAGGGCGAGGGCTATGCCTTTGAGGAGCCGGTCGGGCGGGAGGGCGTAGAGGCCGCCGGTGAAGAGGAGGGCGGCGGGGAGGAGGAGGAGGTAGAGGTAGCGCCCCTGGGCCTGGTTGGCCACGGTCAGGCTGAACTGGACGAAGCTGTTGAGGAGCAGCACGGCGGTGAGGGCCATGATGAGGGCCGATTGCCAGATGTGTGGGGCTATTGGGGATCGCCAGGTCAGGGAGCGGCCCAGGAGGCTGAGCCCGGCGATTACGCTCAAGGAGAGGCAGACCAGGCTGACAATGAGGGCCTGCTCGTAGAAGGCGTTGGGCATAGAGAGGTCTTGCCAGCCGAAGAAGCCCCAGAAGCTGAACCAGGTGGCCTTTATGAAGTCGGCCCTGGCGATGAGGTTATTCCAGTCGAGGCTCATCAGGTTGCGGTGCCAGAATACGTTGGCCGCGCCCGTGCCGGAGGGCTCGCCGTAGGCGATCATATTGCGCACGAACCACCAGCCGCAGACCAGAGCCAGGCTCGCCAGCGCGCCCACAGCCAGGCTTAGCCCTCGGCGCGTGGTGGAGTGCCACCCCTCCGAGGGGCCGCGGCCCTGGAAGGCTCGGAATATCACGACCAGGAGGAGGCCGGGTATGAGTATCAAGGCCGTGAGCTTGGAGAGCACGGCCAGACCCACGAGAGCGCCCGCACGGAGCATCCGGGGGTCGAATTCGGGGACGCGCAGGCCGCGAAACCAGACGTAGAAGGCCGCCATACCCAGGCAGTTGACCAGGCTGTCGTTGCCCACGCGGGCGTTGTTGAAGCAGAACTCCGGCAGGACCGCGATGGTGCATGCCACGCCCGCGGCCCAGAGCGGGGCCGCCGGTGCCAGCTCGCGGGTGGCCGCCCAGGCGAAATAGACGATGCCCGCGCCGAAGAGGGCGGAGACGAGGCGGCTGAGGTAGAGCATGACGGGCGGGTCGGGCCGGACAAACTGGGTCGCCAGCGTGGTGGCGATGAAGTAGAGGGGCGGCTGCACGGTCTGGTAGGCGATGAGGCGGATGGGGTCGGCTACTCCATTCTGGGCGGCGTATTCGCGCACCGCCTGGTCGCCAGGATTACCGATAACACCCCCGCCGGCTTCCTGGCTGAAATCAAAGTGGAT
>JBJMMB010000042.1:0-7893 GCA_045805005.1 Chloroflexia bacterium | reverse complement strand
CGCGTTCTCTGACGTGCATACGACCGACTACTTCTACGAGCCGGTACGCTACCTCTTCTGCCAGGGGGTCATATCAGGGTATGCCGACGGCACCTTCAAGCCTTACAACAACACCACCAGAGGGCAACTGGCTAAGATTGTGGTGTTGGCTGAGGGTTGGAACATCTATGTGCCGCCCTCACCCACCTTCAGGGACGTGCCCACTAATCACGCCTTCTACAGCTACGTGGAGACCGCCTACAGCCACAGCATCATCTCGGGGTACAGTTGTGGAGCGGGCTGCCTGGAATACCGGCCTGGGAACAACGTGACGAGGGGGCAGTTGTGCAAGATAGTGGCGCTGGCGAGGAACTGGGCACCTTACACACCCGTGACGCCCACCTTCAGGGACGTACTGGGGACGCAGACCTTCTACACGTACATAGAGACGGCTTACCGGCACAACATCATCTCGGGGTATACGTGTGGGACGGGGTGCCTGGAGTTCCACCCAGGCGATAATGCTACGAGGGGGCAGATCAGCAAGATTGTGTATTTGGCGGTGACGCAGCCATAGAGTGGCAAGGTTCATGCAAAGTCGTGAGGCGTAGTGTGGACGCTTGATTGACACCTTTGGGTGGTTCCAGGTAAGATAATTGTCTTATAAGGATCATCCCAATGAGGAGGGCGAAATGGCAGTTACGTTACCCGAGAGAAGCGCGGTTGACCCCCGGTATACGTGGAACCTGGGGAGTATCTACCCGACAGTGGACGATTGGCGGGAGGACCTCAAGCGCGTGGAGGAGGCCCTGCCGGGCTTCGAGAGCTTCAAGGGGCACCTGGGCGACTCGGCGCAGAGGCTGCTCGAATGGTTCCGCGCTTACGAGGCTACGCTTGAGCGGGTGGGGCATGTCCTGGTCTACTCGCGAATGCTGCACGACAGCGACACGGCTAACCAGGAGGCCAGCGCCCTGGGTGACCAGGCCCGCACTGTGTTTGCCCGCTTCGGGGCGGCTGCTGCTTTCGCGGAGCCCGAACTGCTCGCGGTGCCGCGTGAGCGCATCGAGCAGTTTGTGTCGGAAGAGCCCAAACTGGGTATATACTGGCACTTTTTCGACATGCTGAGGACGCGGGAGGGGCACGTGCGCTCGCCGGAGGTGGAGGCGGTGCTGGCGATGTCGAGCGATATCATGGATACAGGGCGCAACGCGCACGGTATATTGGCCGATGCCGATCTGAAGTTCGGCTCGGTGCGCGGAGATGAGGGCGCGGACGTGGACGTGGCGGGGGGTACCATCAATGCACTGATGCGCAGCCCGGATATAGCGGTGCGCAAAGCCGCCTGGGAGCAGTACGCCGACGGCTTCCTCCAGTACAAGAACACCTTCGCGAGCTGCATCACGGGTGGCATCAAGAAGGACGCCTTCTACGCCCGCGCCCGCAATTACAAGTCGTCGCTTGACGCCGCCATGTCGCGCAATTTCATTCCGCCGGAGGTCTACGAGAACATGCTCGCGACCTCGCAGCGCAAACTGCCGGTGTGGCATCGCTACTGGTCGGCCCGCAGGAAGGCCCTTGGCCTCGACAAGCTGCACGGCTACGATATCTTCGCGCCCCTCACTAAAGAGGAACCGAAGATACCTTTCGAGCAAGGGGTGGAGATGATCTGCGCGGGGATGCAGCCGATGGGCGAGGATTACGTGGGGCCGATGCGGCGGGGCCTGCTGGAAGAGCGCTGGGTGGACGTCTATCCGAACAAGGGCAAGAGGAGCGGGGCCTACTCCAGTGGGTTTTACGGCACCAACCCCTTCATCCTGATGAGCTACAACGACAACCTGAGCGACGTGAGCACGCTGGCGCACGAGCTGGGCCACTCGATGCACTCCTATTTTGCGCGCAGGACCCAGCCCATAATCTACGCCAACTACTCGATGTTCGTGGCCGAGACCGCCTCCAACTTCAACCAGGCGATGGTACGGGCTCGCCTGCTGGCGACGCATGATGATCCCCAGTTTCAGATTTCGATCATCGAGGAGGCGATGGGCAACTTCCACAGGTACTTCTTCGTGATGCCGATCCTGGCGCGCTTCGAGCGGGAGATACACGAGCAGGTGGAGCGGGGCGAAGCCCTCACCGCCGACGGCATGACCACGCGGATGGCGGCCATGTTCGCGGAGGCTTATGGACCGGAAGTGGAGGTAGACGAGGCGCGGGTGGGTATCACCTGGGCGCAGTTCCCGATCCACATGTACGCCAACTTCTATGTCTACCAGTACTCGACCGGTATTTCGGCGGCCAACGCCCTGGCCGGCCGCGTGCTCAAGCAAGGCCCCGGGGCGGCCGAAGACTACAAGAACTTCCTCAAAGCCGGTAGCTCCATCTACCCCCTCGACGCTCTCAAGCTGGCGGGCGTGGATATGACCTCCCCTGAGCCGGTGGAGCGGGCTTTCGACGTGCTGGAGGGGTTTGTCGAGAGGCTGGAGAAGCTGACCGGGCAGGGGGCAAGAGGATGGACGATGGGGTTGGTGAACCGTTCTCTTTGACCGTATTGTCTGTTTCTTAGGCCCTGGCGGTGGGGCCAGGTTTATCTCCTTATTCCGGTTAGCCGCGGGCTAGGCATTTGCCTAGCCCGCGGTCTTGCCTCTTGTCCGGTGTGTGCGGGCGATGCCCGGAAGATACTTTAACTATACTGACGGCAGGCATGTGCCGGGTTCGGGGTGATTCAGTGCGCCTATCGGATCCTAATGCCCGCCCGGGTGTCGGAGGAAATCCGGTTGTGTGCCGGTGGGGTTTTGACCATGATTTCCACAACCCATTTATGCTGTAAACTGGGGTTCACCCGACCGAGCAATTGGATCGGGCACGGGTAGGTTCGGATGAAGCAACGGGGGCAGGTCACAGGTGGAAGCATAACATGGGGCGTATCTATCACGGGAAGTCGACGCACAAAGGGGTAGGTGGCGCCAACGCATGTCAAGTGGGAAAGGGCGAACCTCGGCTGAAGTATCTGCCCGGGCTTGACGGGCTGCGAGCGTTGGCGGTCATAGCCGTGATACTCTACCACGCGGAGCTTCCTTGGATACCGGGTGGCTTTCTTGGGGTCGAAATCTTCTTTGCCCTGAGCGGCTATCTGATTACCTCGCTGCTCCTGGCTGAATATCACCAACACGGAAAGATTAACCTGGGGGCCTTTTGGCTGCGCAGGGCGCGAAGACTGCTCCCGGCTCTCTTTTTGCTCATTCTTGTCACTCTGACGTTTGCCGTCCTGTTTCTGCCGGACGAGGTTGCCCGCCTGCGAGGTGAAAGCCTGGCGGCCGGCGGGTACGTGACCAACTGGTACCTGATATTCAAGCAGGAGCCTTACTTTGTGGTAATGGGGCGGCCTTCGCTGCTGCAACACCTGTGGTCGCTGGCTGTTGAGGAACAATTCTACCTTGTATGGCCGCTTGTCGTTACGGGTGGCTTGCTCCTCTTCAGAAACCGGTTTCGCATTGGGATCCTGGTTTCCGTGCTGGCGGTGAGCGCGATGGTTACCCTTCTCATGGCGCTTCTGTACCAGCCCGATGCCGACCCCTCCCGGCTCTATTACGGCACCGATATGCGGGCTCCTGCCCTGCTGTTGGGGTGCGCTCTGGCTCTGGTGCTGTCCAACTCGCAGGGACGTGTCCAGGATAGCCGCCTGCGAAGGGTTGCGATGGGGTTGATCGGGTTGGGGGGTCTCATTGTACTTAGCTGGATCGTGCTCACCCTCGATGAGAACCAACCTTTCCTGTACCAGGGAGGCTTCGCGGTGACTTCGCTGGCGACGGTCGCGGTTATCGCGGGAATCGCGGGGTCGCCGGGCGGGATTGTTTCCAGTATGCTGGGATGGCCGCTCTTGCGCTGGATAGGCTCACGTTCATACGGGCTGTACCTGTGGCATTGGCCTGTCTTTGCTGTGACGCGCCCCGGCCTTGACGTGCCATTGGGTGGAGCGCCTCTGCTTGCCCTACGCCTGGCGGCGACCGTTTTGCTGGCCGAAATCTCCTACCGCTTGGTTGAAACGCCAATTCGCCGAGGCGCGCTGGGGCGTGGCTGGGGGAGGTTCAGGGAAAGCACGGGGAGGCAACGGCGTGGCCTGGCGCTACGCTGGGCGGGCTCGGCTGTAGCCGGAGTGGGATTCCTCATGGCGCTCAGCGTGGCAGTGGCCGGGGCCAGGGATCTTCAGGCTCCCAGCTACCTGCAGATCGAGGATCAGGGTAGTCAAGGTAGCTCAGTTGTCGCGCCCACGCCTTTAGGCGTTACGGTAAGTTCTAAGGTTTCAGGCTTGAGTGCTCAGCTGCCCCGGGCTAATATAGAACTGGAAACGATGCCTCCCGGCGAAGGGGGGGGTCAAGACTTAGCACCGGGCGCGGGGGGTGCGAAACCTACCCAGGAGGCGCCTGCCGGCGAACACGAATCAGTTACTCCTACGCCCGAGGGCGGCGGATCGATAGCGGTAGTTACGCCTCAGCCTGCGGAGCCAACCGCGCCACCCGCCGAAGTAGACAATGCAACGACGGCGCTGCTAACCACTAACCCTGTGCAGAATAGCGCACAACAGGAGACGGGACCTCAAAAGCTGGAGTCAGAAGAGGCCAGTGCCTCAAAAGTGGTAGCCCAACCGGCCGTTCACCGCATCACGGCCATCGGCGACTCGGTTATGTTGGGTGCCGCGAACGCACTCAAAAAGGCCATCCCCAATATCGCTTTAGATGCCGGAAAGAGCCGGCAGGTATCAGCCGGCATCACATTGCTGCGGACTTACGCGAAGGATGGAATGCTGGGAGATATTGTTGTAGTTCATCTTGGCGCGAACGGCACTTTTACCTCGAAGCAATTTGACCAGCTAATGCAGGTGGCCGGAAGCAATCGAACAGTGGTTTTCCTGAACAACAAGGTGCCGCGCCGCTGGGAGGGGTCGAACAATAAGGTAATCGCGGACGGCGTTGAGCGGTACCCTAACGCGATACTGCTCGATTGGCACTCGGTAAGCGTCAGTCAGGCCGGACTCCTTTACAAGGATGGGATACACCTGACACCGGCAGGAATTCGTGTTTACACGAGCCTGATCTCGTCGGCAATTGAGCCCTGAACGGCGAAAGCAATTCGGGTGAGCAGGCCGTGTGGATTTGCCGCCGTCTATTCTTAGCGCGACAGCTTCCAGAAGGGTGAGGTGAGGCCGAGGCCGGCGAAGATGGCCTCGGCCTCGTCTGCTGTTTTTCGCCGCCACTCGGGCTCCCGGCGATCAGAGCTGTACCAGGCGCTTGCCAGGCCCCAGCCCTGCTGGAGGGTGAGGGTAGCGCCTCGGGGTTGGTTCCACAGCCTGCACCACTCCTCGATGTGCTCTTCAGACCTGAAGAGCAACATGGTCTTTCAAGTGAATTTGATGTTATCCCACCACTGTTTGGCGGGCACTGAGAAGTGGATGATGCCGGGCGAGGTTTCCAGCAGAGTGCCGTCCTGTATGGTGAGGGTCATGGCGTCGTTGCAGTCTCCGCAGGCGGTGAGGATGCGGGCGTCGTGTTTGACCATAGCGGGTATCCCCAGCGCGTCCCATATACAGTTGCCCCACCAGGAGCGGCCCTCCGCCTCCACCCGAAAGGACGTGGGCACGGCTGAAAAGGGATTGGCCATCAATATCTCGCCGTCCCCTTGCAGCACCAGGATATGCGCGTCCGCCAGCCGCCGGTAGGCTGCCCGCGCATAATCAGGTGTGCTCCCCAAAGCCTGAGCGGTTTCCTCGATCCTCGCCGCTGTGCCCCAGTTGATGAAGCTGTCGTAGACGTAGCGGCGGACCTCTTTGTCAAAGGCGTCCTGGGTGTTGTTCATGGCGTCGATACCTCCCGGTGGGCTGCCAGAGTATTGGCCGGCATTTTACCATAAACGGCGGAACCTTATGGAACAGGAAGGCTCTGGAGTGTGATAGTCACGGGTGCGTCCGGTATTGCTCTTGGTCTTGCCCAGCGGGTCCTATGGGCGGGGCCCCACCGAAGCCGAAGTCGATCTTCATCTGGATGAAGTCAATAGCGCTGACGGTCAAGTCTCCGTTGAGGTCGGCCCGGTCATCGTAGCCAACCTGCCCGTAATTGTGGCCGAACGCATTCTTGATGAGGATGAAATCGACACTGGTCACCAGGTTGTCGTTGTTGGCATCGCCCGAGCTTTGCAGGCCCATCTCAACCTGGGTGGTTAGCGCCTCTGTGAGGGTGAGCACGCCGCCACCGGCCAGGAATTTCGGATCCTTGACGCGGAAGTTGTAGGTACCTGCGGGAGACCCATCAACCGTCACGGTAAAGAACCCGCTGGGGTCGGTGCTAAGGCCGGTATATTCGCGCGCAATCCCACCGTCGGTAGAACGAAGGGTTAGCGTGATAGGGAGGGCCTGGAGCATGTCAGGTTGGGGAGGCCGTCCCTGCCAGGTCACGTGCCCGACAAGCAGGGGCAGCACCGGTGGTGTGCTGGTGGGTGTGTTAGTAAATGTCGCAGTGCCGGTGGGAGTATCAGTGGGAGTATCAGTGGGAGTATCAGTGGGAGTATCGGTGGGGGTATCGGTGGGGGTATCGGTCGTGTTTGGGGTAAAAGTTGGCGTGTCTGTGGGCGTGTGGGTCGGGGTGTCAGTGGGCGTCTCGGTCACGGTGTTTATGATTGTCGGTGTATCGGTGGGTGTGTTGGTAGGGGTGCCGGAGGGTGTAAATGCCGACGCGGGGGTGTCCGTCGGGGTATCGGTGGGGGTGTTTGTTGGGGTATCGGTGGGGGTGTTGGTAGGTGTGAATGTAACAAGGGCCGTGGCCGTAGGAGTGTTAGTGCTTGCACCGGTCGGTGTGGCGGTGGGTGGGGTTGGAGTATTGGTGCGCGTGGGTGTATTTGTTGGTAATTGGGTGGGCGTGCGGGTTGCCGTTGGGGTGCCGGAGACAATGGGAGTGCTTGTGGATGTGCGGGTGTAGGTAGGGGTTGTGATGGAGGTGACGGTCGGGGTGACGTAGGGCTGCACGCATAGCTTGTCGAGCAGCAAGTTGGCCTCGCGTCCCCTGATTATTAGCTCGTGCTCGCCCGCCGCGAGGTTGAATACCACGGGGTTAGGGGCGGTGGTCCGCCAGGTTGCCAACATACCCACGAACTGCCCGCCGGTGTTGGGCGCGTCCCAAATGTTGGCGCTCGTGGGCTCGGCATCCATGGCGATGTAGAAGGAGCTGAGCACGGACGGCCCATTGATGGTGCCGGATACCACGTAAGTGCCTGGGGCGCTAATCATGAACCGGTAGGAGGCCCTACCGCCCTGGGATGGATCGGCCACGGTTATCGACTGAGAGATGTAAGTGGTCGCGCTGAAGCCGGTCTGGACCTGGAACGGGGGCAGGATCAGCCCGCTCTCCGCCTCCCAGCAAAGGCCGGGTAATACC
The DNA here is from genome assembly GCA_045805005.1 of Chloroflexia bacterium. Classification (GTDB taxonomy): domain Bacteria; phylum Chloroflexota; class Chloroflexia; order QHBQ01; family JADMIH01; genus JADMIH01. The sequence goes on along the minus strand of JBJMMB010000042.1, from coordinate 493 downwards.
GTGGGCGTCAGGGTGGGGGTTCGGGTGACCGTGGGGGTGGATGTAGGTGTTAAGGTGGCCGGTGTGGAGGTTGAGGTTGGGGTGTTGGCCGGTGTAACAGTGCGGGTGTTGGTGCGCGTGATTGTCGGTGTAACAGTGCGGGTGCTTGTGCGTGTGATTGTCGGCGTAACAGTTCGCGTGACTGTGCGTGTGATTGTCGGCGTAACAGTACGGGTGTTGGTGCGTGTGCTCGACGGTGTGCGGGTGCCGGTTGGCGTCGACGTGCTAGTTCCTACGGCAGTGGAACCGGGCGTGTTGGTGTTGGAAGGCGTGTTCGTATTAGTTGGCGCCTGGACAGAGGTATTGGTGCGGGTCGGGGTATCTGACGCGACTCGGGTGTTAGTCGGAGTTGAGGTGTTGGGCGGCGTACTTGTGAGCGTGTTGGTGGGAGTATGTGTGGGAGTGTGAGAAGGAGTGTTGCTGGGCGTGAAGGTGCCGGTCGGTACGTTGGTGG
>JBJMMB010000041.1:0-2660 GCA_045805005.1 Chloroflexia bacterium | reverse complement strand
TCGTGGGGGGAGGGAAGATAATTGGGCTCCAATCCCCCAAACCCCCGGCAAGGAGGACCCTGCACCCCTTGGGTAGTGGGGTAGAGGGGAATAATTGGGGGACACCCCCAAACCCCCGGCAGGGAGGACCCTGCACCCCATGAGATTAGAGTTGGGGGGCTCCCCCAAGGCCCCGGCGGGGAGCCCCTGCACCCCTTTGTTGTGGGGTTAATGACAGTTGGGCTCCAATCCCCCAAGGCCCCGGCAGGGAGGCCCCTGCACCCCTTTTGTTCTGGAATACTATTGACATTAGCATGGCGAAAGTAATACGATTAGCGTGCTGCGAGCGAGCAGGAACGGGGAGCCTGCCGCGTTAATCTTTGCAATAGCAACAACATAGAGCTGCCCACGGCTACAGAGCCGGGATTTTGTCATGGCTCCATAGCCGGTGGGTATCCGGCATGCCCATTGAGGGGATAGGAGAACCGATGCACCATACGAGGCGCGGTGATAGCCGGAGGCTGTCGTTCGGGTCCAATGCTTGCCGTTTGAGAACGTCCTTTGGAAAGCTGCGCCTGTGGGTTGGGGCCGGGTTGCTACTGCTGGCGCTGGCATTCGCCGCGGGTCCGGCCACAAGCGGGGTATTTCGCAACGGCTCACCCGGAGGTAATACATCGTCTATGGCCCCTGTTGGCCCCGGTTCGGGCGTGAACAGCGTGCCTGTGGGGGGAGCGCGGGCAAGCGTTGGCAGTCAAACCCGCGTCACGGTCGGGCACAGCGTCAGGCACGATGTGTCGGCTCCATTGCGCAGCATCAAGCCGCTCCAGCCCGCACCCCGGACGACGGTGCGCGAGCTGTCCGAGCCGGAGTCGGCGGGGCGGGCGGGCAAGGAGAAGCTTCCGCCGGTCGAAGATACTGTGGCGCAGAGGACCTTCGGCCCGGCGGCCTTCGCGCTGCTCATGCCCACCCCCATACGCAACTTCGATGGCGTGGGCAACCGTAACGGCGTCTATCCGCCCGACACTAACGGCGACGTGGGCCCCAACCACTACGTGCAGATAATCAACCTCTCGTTCCAGATATTCAACAAGAGCGGCGTGTCGCTCTACGGCCCGGCGAACAATAACACGCTGTGGAGCGGCTTCGGCGGGCCGTGCGAAACCCAGAACTCCGGAGACCCTATAGGGCTGTATGACTCGATTGCCGACCGCTGGCTCCTGAGCCAATTCACATCGTCCGCTCCTTATGGCGAGTGCATCGCGGTCTCCTCGTCGGGCGACCCGCTGGGCTCCTACTATCGCTATTTCTTCCAGTTCAGCACCACGCTGTTCTACGACTACCCGCACCTGGGCGTGTGGCCCGACGGCTACTACATGGGCACCAACAGGTTCCAGGGTAACAACTTCATGGGGCCGGCCGTCACGGTGTTCGACCGCGCGTCGATGCTCAACAACCTGCCCGCAACGTACCAGGAAATCGACCCCGGTGATGATTCATTCCTGCCATCTGACCTCGATGGCCCCTTGCTGCCTCCCGCGGGCTCGCCTAACTACTTCGCCACGCGAGCGGGGGCAAACAACCTGAAGATATATAAGTTCCACGTGGATTGGTCTGTACCGGCCAACTCGACCTTTACCGGGCCAACCGTCTTGCCCACCGCGCCGTTCAACGAGCTATGCCCCACCACGTCGAGTTGCGTGCCCCAACCTGGCACGACCGTTGGACTGGACGGCCTCGGCGACCGCCTCATGCACCGATTGGCCTACCGCAATTTCGGTGACCACGAATCGCTCGTTACGAACCACTCGGTGGACCTGGGCACGGGCCAGGCAGCGGTGCGCTGGTACGAAATCCGCAATCCAAGCGTGCCGGTCATCTACCAGCAGGGCACCTACGCACCCGACACGGTGAACCGCTGGATGGGCAGTGTCGTCATGGACGCCGGCGGCGATATGGCCCTGGGGTACAGCGTATCGGAGAGCAGCACCGTGACCTACCCGGGTATCCGGTATACCGGGCGGCTGGCGGGCGACCCGTTGGGGACGATGCCCCAGGGCGAGGCCACCTTGATGAACGGCAGCGGCTCGCAAACCGGCACGGCGTCCAGGTGGGGAGATTACTCTATGATGTCGGTGGACCCCTCGGACGATTGCACGTTCTGGTTCACCACCGAGTACATGCCGACCACCGGCGGCGCGCCCTGGCAGACGCGCATCGGCTCGTTCCGGTTCCCTTCGTGCCAGAGCCCCACGCCCACGCCTACGGTTACGGGAACACCGCCGACCAGTACACCCACACACACGCGCACGAGCACGCCAAGCCCTACCTCCACGCCGTGCATTACCCTGAACGGCTCGATCACTGCCTCGGACCCCATCCAGACGGGGCGGATAGGGCGCAACAACATCGCCAGCACCTGCTTGTCTCCCAAATTGTGCCCCGGTGCGCTTTCCGAGCCAACTCCTCTCGCCCGGCACTACGACTCTTACACCTTCACCAATTCGTCGGGGTCCTCGCAGTGCGTCACGGTGTCGCTCAATGCTTCGGGGTGCGGCGCGAGCCAGATACTCAGCGTGGCTTACCTGAACTCCTATAACCCGACTAATATGTGCGCTAATTACCTAGCGGACGCGGGTAGCAGCAATACCACTACGAGCTACTCTTTCATTGTGCCCGCGGGG
>JBJMMB010000040.1:0-2731 GCA_045805005.1 Chloroflexia bacterium | reverse complement strand
TCCAGCCGAGCCGGCCAAATGCTGCATACCAGTACATGAAGGTGTCGAGATCGACTTCCTCCTTCTGGCCTGGGGCACTTTCGAGCACCGGGCGGCCAAAACGAGACAATTCCCACAGGAAGATGTAGCCCGGTTTCCGAGGATCGCGGGGATGTAGTTGGCACCATCGATACATGCGGGCGAAGCCCAGCCGAGATTTTGTCGGATTCAGCTCGTCGATGAAGTCCCGGCCGGTATGATCGTCGCTGAAGACCTCAAAGAAGGTAGCAAAATCGAGGTCAGGCTCGATTTCACGAAGCTTCGCCAGGGTCAATTCAGTCTGTTTCGGAAACGAGGCCGCCTTACTCTCTTGCCCCTTTTTACTGATGCGCCGGTAGAGGATATAGACACGTTCAGGCAGGGGACGAATGGCTGCTGGCTCGAGATTTCGCACGAGGGCGAGGTTTGGCATCGGCAGACTCCAGGGCGAAGATGTACAGCGCTTTCACGTAACGAGCGAGATCGAATTCCCGGCTGGTCGCCTTCTTAGCTTTTGCCAACTCCACCCGTGCCAGCATAGCCGTAACCTGCTCTGGCCCTAATCCCAAGTCCTGCTCAATATCCAGCCCTTCCACCCCCTCCACAAGGGCCAGCTTTGCGACACCCTCCTGCTTTGCCTTCCGCCCCATCCCCACCCCACGTGTCTAGGTTCCCCCTAGACGTCGTGAGCCCCCCGATTTCCTGCATCTAACCCCGGCACCCCACCGCCGCTACATTCCCACCATGCCTCGAGCCACCATTACCCTCACCAACGACCCTCGCCAGATCCTCGTGGACGCCCGCGACCGGAAACGGCTCGAGCCCTACCGGTGGCACATCGACTACCGAGGCCGCATCCGCAGCAACCTGCGCGGCAACCGCCCCATCCCCCAAGTCGAACTCCGCCACTTGGTCCTGGCCCCACGCCGGGGCCGCATCGTCGGCCACCTGAACGGCGACCCGCTCGACTGCCGGCGGCAGAACCTGGCCTACATGACCCGCTCTGAGCAGCTGCTCAGAATCGACCGGCAGCCCCGAAGCCAGTCGGGCCTCCGGGGCGTGAGCGCCGACGCCAACGGCCGCTACCGGGCCGGGCTCATGTTCAAGGGGGTTCGCTACCACCTGGGCCGGTTTGACACCGCCGAGGAGGCCAGCAGGGCCTACGAAGCGGCTCGCCGGCGGTTGATGCGGGCCTAGGGTTTGAGGGCGACGAGTTCGATAAACCGGTAGCGCAAATTCTCGCTTTGGCCTAGCCGCAGACTACAAGGTTTGCCGACCGCCTCGAAGGCAGCTACAACGGCGAACAGCTTATCCAGTTCGTCCAAGCGGTTAGGACTCGCCGCTCCAACCTTCCACACCACCACTTCGTGGAGCCCCTCCACCCCCGCCAGTACGTCGTCCACGTCAGCCACTACCCGCCTCCTTGGCCTCGTCCGCATCGTAGGCCGCCCGGCACTTCGTCGGTAAAGCGCGTGCGGTGAGAGGGGTGTGGTGTGGGCCGCACATCATGCGGGTACCTCCACGCCCACGACCTTGAGCGCGGCAAGGCAAATGGCGAGCGGGGCGGTTTTTGCCCTGGCGTGGCCTTCCGCGTCCACGCGACCTCCGCTACCCCTACCAGGTAGACGAAACCCGGACGACCACGTCTTGTCGTCCATCTGTTGGAGACGGAAGCCCGAAAGGCCAAGCGCCTCGACGACGGTCCACGCGGCGGCAATGTCCGAGGAGTAGGCGGGCGGCGGGTAATAGCTATGCTTGCCGCACTGCCACCTGCTGCAGGCGTCGCCATGCTCGTGGTCGGCCGGACATTCCAGCCAGCCATAGATGGGCCGGGCGGGATCGAACTCCTCGTCCGTGATGTACATGGGCGCCGGCCAGCCCATCACATGCTCCGCCACCAGCAGATCCAGCGCGCGACCGCTAACCACCGGTCACCATCGCTCGTTCGGGCGGTGGGAACACCGTGGTCAACGGCGTCTCGTTGGCGAGCCTGTACCACACCGGTCGTCTCGACCACCTGGCCCAGACCTCGGCCTTCTGCCGCAGACTCGACTCAACCTTGCTCCGCGACCCGAGGAACTCGACCACCTCGGTATGCCGGGCGCCAGCGAAGTCGCTATAGGTGATCCAATAGGTCCAATGGCTCCAGTCCTTCGGCGGGCGAATGGCCCAGGGTAGCGCGGCCCAGGTCGCCACCCCAGCCAGCGCCACCAGCGCCTGGCGCCGGTTCACGCCGGCACCAAGTCCTCGGCCCAGCTGGCGGCCACCGGGTCACTGCGCTCCTCCGGCTGGCCCACCTCGGGCTCAATCGGCTCTGGGGTGGCGAGCACCTTTTTCCCGAAGGCGTGGAGTCCTTCCACTTGGCGCTGGCGGTTCACCTCATCGGAGTGCTGGGCCGCACTCAGCAGCCCTTCCGGCTCGAGCCCCTGCGCGACGAGCCAGTGTCGAAGCACCTCCGTGAACGCCGCCCGGTCCCGGTCATAGCAGTGCACGATGGCCTGGGCCAGGTGGTTGGGCACCCCCAGCAGCTGCTCGACCCCATGATAGATGGTCCAGCTGAGCAGGACGTTCGCGTCATACTCATGCACGGGCAGGCCGGCCTGTCGTGCCCGCTCAATGCGGCGCGCGGCGCGGCGCACTGGGTCGGGCTTCAAGCGGTCCACCTCCATCAGCAGGGCGCCGCGGCGCCCGTAGGCCGCGGCAAGAAAGCAAT
>JBJMMB010000039.1:0-4327 GCA_045805005.1 Chloroflexia bacterium | reverse complement strand
TGAGCTAATAATACGCGGATCAAAGCAGAACTCCGGCGCAGATTCCGGGCCACGCAAGAGATAGGTTTTATAACTGTTCCAATGCCAACCGCTTCCAAGCAGGGCATCTTCATAGAATTGGCGTACCTTCGTCTCGCTGTCCCGCGTTGAGAAGGCTAGCGTTCGTGCATGACCATTGAATGGAGTACCATTGAATTTTCTATCTTCATCCTGAAAAAACGCATTTGGATATGCTGGGAAATCGGCAGGACATCCAAAACAAACCCCGGCCGGAGGAGTTGGCCAGAGTAGAATACTAATTGAAACCAGCACCAGAAGAGCCAGGCAAAACATGCCAAGTAAGTCATCGATTCTGTTGTATGGACGCTTGTTCACTACAGGACATTCTATATTGATCGCCCCGTGGGTACAACAGGACTTCTTTCCTAAGCCGATCCTTCGTAGGATAAAAGTAACAATTTCATAGCAATCTCTTGACTAGAACATATGTTCTATGCTATGTATAGCATAACACGCACGGTTAAGAGGGGTTTTGATGGGGTTCGCGCATCTCCATTGCCATACGGGGTACTCGCTGCTTGAAGGCACGGCTATGCCGGATGCCCTGGTGGCCGCGGCTAAGCGGCTGAAGATGCCTGCCCTGGCTATCACCGACCGCAACAACCTGTATGGCGTGGTCGATTTTTACCTCCATGCGGTGAAAGCTGGGGTCAAGCCCGTTATAGGGATGGAGGTGGACCTGGATGATGGGCACAGCCTGGTGCTGCTGGCCCGCAATATGGACGGCTACCGCAACCTCTGTCATCTCGCCACAGTGCTCCGCCTCAACTGCGATCCTGACACCCTCCCTCCCGCCGGCTTCGAGGAGGACGACGAGATACTCCCCTGGGAGCCGGGTGTGTGGGGCGTGCCGGTGTTTGGGTTTACGGATGGGGGTCGGGGGTATGAGCGTCAGCGGGGGGTGGTCGGGGGTCGGGCGCCCAGGGTGGCTTGGAACCCCGAACCCCGACCACCCCCCGCTGACGCTCATACCCCTGACCCCCGAAAGAAGCGCAGCGCTCGCCTGCCCGCCGGGTTGCTCCTGTCGGGCCGCCACGTCAGGGGATTGGTGGCCCTCTCGGGAGGGCGAGGTGGGTTAATCAATTCGCTGGTGGCGCGGGGGAAGATGCAGCAGGCTTCCAGGGCCGCGGGCATGCTCCTCTCCGCCTTCGGCGAGGGCAACTTCTTCATCGAGCTAACGGCTCTTGACGCCTGCGACCTGGAGGTCCTGCCTCGCCTATCCTCCCTGGCCGCCGATCTGGGCATCCCCATAGTCGCCACCAATGACGTGCTTTATATGGCTCCGGAAGACGCGTCCACCGCAGCAGCCCTGGCGGTAGCCCGCTCCCGGAGCGAGCGGATGCTGGGTGCCGGAAGTCTGCCTATGATCCCAGCACCCACTCAGTCCTCAGTCCTCAGTCCTCAGTCCTCCGGCGAGTGCTACTTCAAGACCCCCGAGCAGATGGCCGAGTTGTTCAAGGAATACCCCCAGGCTATCGCCAACGCCAGCTTCATAGCCGAGCAGTGCGCCGTGGAGCTGCCTCTGCACAAGCCGCTCTTTCCCTCGGTTGACCTGCGGCCGGGCGAGAGCCCATTCTCGCGCCTCTGGAAGCTTTGCTTCGCGGGGGCCACGCGCCTCTATCGTCCGCTTACCGGGCCGGTGGTGTCTCGCCTTAATTACGAGTTGGAGGTTATCGAGTCGCTCGGCTTCAGCGCTTATTTCCTGGTGGTGTACGACATCGCCCACTTCGCCCGCTCCAACGATATACCGATCATGGCCCGAGGCTCGGCCGCCGATAGCCTGGTGGCCTACGTGCTGGGCATAACCCAGGTGGACCCCCTGGCTAACGACCTCCTCTTCGAGCGCTTCCTCAGCCCCTCCCGCGCCGAGTTCGAGCTACCCGACATCGACCTCGACCTCTGCTGGCGCAGGCGCGACGAGGTGCTCCACTACGTTTACCAACGTTATGGCCGCGACCACGTATCCATCGTAGGCACCCACATCACCTTCCGCCTCCGCTCTGCCTGGCGCGAGATGGCAAAGGCCCTCGGCATCCACCCCGACCGCATAAGCTACATCGCCTCCAAGCTCCCCTACTTCTCCTCCGAGGACCTACTGAACGAGGAAAACGAGGAAGCGCCGGTTGAAGCAGGGGAACTCGAAAATTCAAAACTCAAAATACTGAATTCCAAATTGAGCGAGGAGGAGCGTAAGGCTTTCGACCTCTGCCAGTCCATCGAGAAGCTGCCACGGCACGCGGGGATGCATTGCGGCGGGGTGGTGATAACCCCTGGGCCGATAGCTGACCTGGTGCCTTTGCAGAGGGCCGCCCGCGACCCCGATTTGGCCGTCACCCAGTTCGACAAGGACGCCATCGAGAGCATGGGCCTGGTGAAGATGGACCTGCTCGGCTCGCGGGCCCTCACTACCCTGGTCGACTCGTTGCAGTCGTCGGGGCTGGCGGCGGGGACGGGCGACGTGCACAGGTGTCTGGAGACGATACCTTTCGGTGATGAGCGCACCTACCGCATGATAGCCTCGGGCGACACGCTCGGCTGCTTCCAACTGGAGAGCCCCGGCATGCGCGGCCTCCTCAAGTGGCTGCGCCCTCACAGCCTGGACGAGATAGCCATCTCCATATCTCTATTCCGCCCCGGCCCGCTGGAGGGGGGCTTCCTAGACATTTTCATGCGCCGCCACCTAGGCCAGGAGCCGGTGGCCTATCCCCACCCATCGATGGAGCCGATCCTCAAGGATACGAAGGGGGTGATACTCTTCCAGGAGCAGTTCCTGAAGCTGGCGCACGCCCTGGCCGGGATGGAGCTTGGGGAGGCTGAGAAACTGCGCAAGGACCTGGGCAAGGCACGCACGCCCGAGGAGAGGACCCGCCTGGGTAGCTGGTTCGTGGCGGGGGCCATAGAGCGGGGCATTGACCAACTGCAGGCCGAGAAGGTATGGGAGGTGATCGCGGGGTACAGCGGCTTCGGCTTCTGCAAGGCCCACGCCTGCTCTTACGCCCTCACGGCCTACCGCTCGGCTTATATGAAAGCCCATTATCCGGCTCACTACCTGGCGGCCCAGATAAACAACCAGGGCGGCTACTACGGCCCGGCGGTGTACGTGGAGGACGCCCGGCGGCTGCGCATCGATCTGCTGCCACCCCACGTGAACGCGGGCGGCGCGCTCTGCGAGGTGTCCCAGGGCAAGCGCGCCATACGCATCGGGCTCCAGTTCGTCAAGGGCCTCTCCGAGCGCGCCATCGCGGCCCTCCTACTGGAGCGGCGCCAGGGCGGTCCCTTCCGCTCCCTGCCCGATCTCATATCCCGCGTGGAGATGTGCCAGGCCGAGCTTACCTCACTTATTAAAGTAGGCGCGTGCGACGACCTGGGCGATCCCGCCGCCATCCCCTCCATCGCTCCCTTGCGCGGGCACCTGGGCGAGTCGATAGGCGCGGTGCGTGAGGTCACTATGAATCGTAAGCAGATGCTGGCGCTCCTCCCCGCGATACTGGCCGGCGTGGGCGCTACGGCCAGGGGCCTGGCGCGCCGCTCTCGCCCGGGCGCGACCGTCGTGGAGGCTCGTGCCACCGGCTCTGAGGGCGCGAGCATGCAACTGTTGATGGGGGACTTCATGCAGCACGGCTCCCAGCCCAAAGTGCTGGGCAAGGGCACCATGCGCCTGGAAGTGCCCGCCCTGGAAGACTACACCCCCGCCGAGAAGCTGCGGTTGGAGCAGGAGGTGATGGGCTTCGCGGTGAGCCGCAACGAGATGGAGCTATACGCCGCGGCCATCAAGGAGCGAAACATCGTGCTCCAGGGCGACCTCGCGCGCCACGCCGAGCGAGAGGTGACGGTGGCGGGTGTGGTGGTAGCGGGCCGCCGCCACCAGGCGCGGGACGGCGAGTGGATGCTCTTCCTCTCCCTTCAGGACACCCAGGGGCTCATAGAAGTGGTGCTCTTCCCCGAAGCCTACAAGAAAGCCGCCGAGACCCTCTCCAACTGCGGCCACGGCCCCTACATGGTCAAAGGGCACGTGCAGGTCACGGGCAAAGGCCGGGGCATAGGCGTCCAACCCCCCTCCGACCTCCGCCCCAGCGAGGCCCTCACCCTCAAGATGCACCCCGTGATAATAGCTACTACTCTGGAGCCTTTCAGCCCCTAAAACGAATATTAATGGCAGAGACGCAGAGATTTCTCCAGAAAACGCTTTCCAGAAAACGCCAAGACGCCAAGACGCCAAGGATTTATTGAACCGCAGAGGCGCAGAGGCGCAGAGGCGCAGAGACCG
>JBJMMB010000038.1:0-18143 GCA_045805005.1 Chloroflexia bacterium | reverse complement strand
TCCACCAACACACCTACCGACACTGCTACGAATACGCCCACAAGCACAGATACCTCGACACCAACCAACACGCCAACCGACACGCCGACGGATACGCCTACCGTGACCGACACGGCCACCAATACGCCTACAGAAACGCCAACCGCTACCAGTACAGCGACAGATACCCCCACTGGCACACCCACCGATACCGCCACGGCCACCTTCACTTACACACCTACCGATACCGCCACGGCCACCCCTACCGATACCCCCACGAACACAATTACACCTACAGCCACCGGCACTGATACCCCCACCAATACGCCCACCTCCACATCCACACTCACCGATACTCCGACCTCCACCGCCACCAGGACGCCTACGTCCACGCTCACTCCTACCATCACCTTCACCTCCACGCCCACCTACACGCCGGTGGCGGGCACAGTGCTCGTCGGCCACGTCCTTTGGGGCGGGGCTCGCCCCGCGCAGCCTCACCCGTTGCAGGCCCAGCCTATCAGCCTTACCCTCAAGTCGGCGCTCGACGTTGCTGAGTACCCGCTGCAGAACACCGACGATAGTGGTTTCTTCACAGTATCCGTCGGTACCCTGCCCGCCGGTACCTATAACTGGCGCGTCAAGGGCCCTAAGTACCTGGCTAACGGCGGCACTCTCACTCTGACGGGTGACCCCGAGATGCAATACGACATGGGCTTCATGCGAGCCGGCGACTGCAACAACGACAACGTTGTCAGCGCCCAGGACTTCACGACCTTGAAGGCCACCTTCGGTAGACAGGAGGGCGAGCTCACATACGACGACCGAGCGGACTTCAACGGCGACAAGCGGATTACCGTAGTCGACTTCAATCAGATCAAGATCAACTTCGGCTTCGGTGGCGCCGAGCCGCCCGCTCCCTAGCTCTTCAACCAGTAAGACAATAAGAGGCCCCCGGTCACTTGCGACCGGGGGCCTCTTATTCTCCTGATGATCTTTAGCTCCTTAGCCCGCATAGTAGTACAACTCCCCCGCCCGCGGAAACTGCACCCGCTGCTCCGGATAGCGCGCTTCCAGGTAGTCGAGCAGGTAGGCCGGGTTGATGCGGTTCCCCGAGAACATATCGTTGTGCGCGGCGATCAGCACCTTCACGCCCACCCGGTGCGCTAAATCCGCCGCCTCCCGGTAGTCCATGTTGCCAACCAACCCCTCCTGCTCCCTGAACCAGTCGCGCCCGTTGATCGGCAGGCAGGCCATATCTATGTGGTGCCGCTCCAGCCGCTCCACCAATCCCTCGTAGATCACTCCGTCCCCAGCGTGGTACAACACTACCCCGTTCATCTCCACCACAAATCCCAGGTACGATGGATTGCCCTGATCGTCGGGCTCGAACTCATAGTGCGCGGCCGGTATCGCGGTCACCCTGAGCCCCTCCCCGTAATCCACCGCCGCATCTACCGGGGGCACCTCAATGCGTCCCCGCTCGGCCCCCGCCTCTACCAGCGCATCCCTCGCGCTATACGACATCACCAGCCGCGCCCTCTGTGCAGCCCGCATCAGCGGGATCAGCGTCCTGGGATCGCAGTGGTCCGCGTGGTGGTGCGTCACCAGGGCCAAATCGACCATATCCAACTCCTCCGGCCGCGCCACGATAGGCACCCTCCGTGCCACACCTTCTTTCGGCCCCGGCGTTATCTCCTCCACATACCTCGATAAATAGGGGTCGACAATCACCACACACCGGCCCCCCTTCAACAAATACCCATGCTGCCCCAGCGCCCAGACCGCCAGCTGCCCCCACGGCACCTCCAACCCCCTAACCTGCGCCACAACCCCATCCCCGTCCACCTTGTCCATCTCCTCTCTCCTCATAAATCTTTGCGCTCTTTGCGCTCTTTGCGGTTCGTCCCCTAACTTACCTGGTGCTCTCTTGGTGGTTCCGTCTTATCACCCGCCCCCAACGATTTGTCTAGCGAGAAGCGCACCGCCAGCACTTTCCCTTCCGCGGTCTTCACATCCCCCGAGTACACAGCGCACTCCACCGTAGCCTTCCGAGCCTGCAAGTCCGTCACCCTGGCCCGCAGCACAATCGGCTTATCGACTGGCGTCGGCTTCAAGAAGCTCACATTCAGATTGCCCGTCACATAACTGATAGCCGGCAGCGAGCCGTGCTCGCGGCCCTCCTCCCGGTACGTGGTGGCGATGGCCGTCCATATCGAGTGGCAATCGACCAGCGAGGCCACCAGGCCGCCGTAGGCCACGTTGGGAAACCCCGCGTTATGCTCCGCCCGCGGCTGGAACAGGCACTCCACCTCCGTGCCGTCGCTCGACCAGTAGCTCTTGATCCGCAGCCCCCGCTCGTTCGCCGGCCCGCACCCATAACAGGTCCCATGCGGCCACGCATCCTGCAACGCCGCCCCTCCTCGCTCCTCATCGCCCGTTTCGATCACCCTTCACACCTCCTCATACCCTTTCGAGCCGGTATTATAGCATAGAGCCCCATCGTCCATCGTCCATCGTCCATCGTCCATCGTCCGTGCCGTCCCCTTCCCCGACCTCAAAAGCGTTGTATTATATGAGAGGCATCAGAAGCAACCAAATCCAGGAGGCAGCGTGCACACAACGCTCGCATATCCCGGCGATTCAACCTTCGATGAGGAGGCCCTGCGCCGGCAGGACGCCGCCGAGTTCAGACGGCTGTACGAGGCATTCGCCCCCGAGCTCGGGCGCTACCTCGCCCGCCTCTGCGGCGACCCCGGCCTCGCCGAGGACCTCCTACAGGAGACTTTCGTGAAAGCCTATCGCGCCCTGCCCCGCACTCGCGGCATGCTCATACCCAGGCCCTGGCTCTACAGGATCGCCACAAACGCCGCCCGGAGCGCCGCCCGCCTGGCCTACTGGAAGCGCGTCCTTACCTTCGGCTCCCGTCCTCCCGAGCAGCCCGATCCGGCCTTTCCCGGTTTCGAAACCCGATACGCGGAGGCCGACCTGGTCGTGCGCGCCCTAGCGGCTATCAAACCCGCTCACGCCGCGCCCCTCCTACTCCACTGGCACGAGGGGTTCGACATCGACGAGCTTTGCTACATCCTCGGCATCACCTGAGACGCCCTCAAAAAACGCCTCTATCGCGCCAAGAAGGCTTTCGCCGCGGCCTACGCGCTCGAGTGCGCCCACTCCCAGGGCAACCAGAGAGAACAACCATGAAGACCCATACCCGATTGGCTCTGCGCGACCCTCATCCCCGGATGGGTCAGCTCATCTCCAGCTACCAGGACGGCCTCGCAACTCCCGAGGAAGCAGATACCGTCCAGCGCCACCTCCTCGAGTGCGATATCTGCCGCGAATTCTACGGCGGCCTCCAGGAGATCCGCGCTCTCGTGCAAGACCTACCCACCGGCGGCCCCAGCGTCGAGCACCTCGACGCCTCCTACCAGGCCGTGCTGAGTCGCGTGGGCCCCAACTCTACTCATCACACCCAACGAAAATCCCAGGAGGAACGTAAGTGATCGATCTGGTACGCCTACTGAAGCAGGGCATAGCCGCCACTCGCCGGCCCCGCTCCACCCTACGCTCCAGCAGCCCATCCTTCTTCTCCACCTTCAGCCCCGCCGCCCGCGAAGCCCTGAGCAACGCCCAGAAGGAGGCCCGCTCCCTGGGCCACGACTTCCTCGGCACCGAGCACCTCCTCCTCGGCCTCCTTGACAACGACCACGGTGTGGCCGCCACCGCCCTGCACAACCTCGGCATCACCCGCGCCCTCGCCCTCCGCGAGATCGAGCGCACCGTGGGCCATGGAAGTCACTGGCCCAGGGCTCCAATGCCTCTCACCGTCCGCTGCAAGCGCGTCCTCCAACTCGCCACCGAAGAAGCCCGCCGCTCCAACCGCCCCCAGGTAGACACAGGCCACCTCCTCCTAGCCCTCCTCCTGGAACGCGAAGGCGTTGCAGCCCTGGTCCTCCAAGCCCTCGGCGTCACCCCACCCAAAGCCCGCCACGCCCTCCTCCAAGCCCAAACCCGCGACTCCTAGGGGGTGCAGGGGGCTCCCTGCCGGGGGCCTGGGGGATTGGAGCCCAACTCTTCCCACTTTCCAACAGCCAAAGGGGTGCAGGGTTCCCCCTGCCAGGGGTTTGGGGGTGTCCCCCAAACTCTCACCGAATCCACCCCCTCTGCTGCAGCACCTGCACCCCCAGCAGCCCCAGGCTAACCCTGTATGCTGCCGGCAGCTCCGGGTGGTATTCCAGCCGGTTGCGCTCGAAGTACTGCACCAGGTACGGCTTGCCGTCCGTGGGGCTCACCTCCGTGAAGGCCTCACTGATCGGGTATCCGTACACCGGCAACCCCCCGTGCTGCTGCCAGTAGCCCGAGAACTGCACCGGCATATTGTGCCCCGTGGCCGCAAAGTAGATAGTGCCCGCCGCTGCCTGCTCAGGTGCGCGCTTGAAAGCCGTCTCCCCTTCTCGCCCCTGCGTAACGGTGCGCCCCAGCAGCCCCAGCAGCACGTCGTAAGGTGGCTTATTCTCCGGGTGATACTCAAACCGCGCCCGCTCGAAGTACTGCGTCACATACGCTTTCCCGTCCGTCGGGCTCACCTCCGAAAACTCTTCGGTCAGTGGATACCCGAACTGAGCCAGCCCCCCATGCGCCCGCCAGTAATCGCGGAACCCCCCTCTCAACGTATGCCCCACCAGCGGAAAGTAGGTGACGTTCGGGTTGTGCGGGTCGGGCACCCGTCGCGTAGGGTTGCCCCCGCCTTGAGGGGTCACGGTCGGTGTTGCATTGGTCGTGCTTGTCGAGGCCCGTGTAGGCGTAAGCGAAGGAGAGGACTGCTTCCCGTAGCCATAGCTTAGAATAGCCCCTCCGGTTCCCACAGCCATCGCGTGCGCCAGGTCCGGCGCGCTCACGCTGGTCAGTTGCGTGTTCACCCCCGCCGGGTACGGCACGTATTGCCATTCGATCTCGCCCTGGCTGTTCGGCGCGCCTCTGAGTATGTAGGGCTTCAAGTCGAAGTTATCCCGGATCAGGCCCACAGCCCAGCCCGTCATGGCGGCGTTCCCACCCGGCTCGCTGAAGGTCAGACCGTACAGCTCGCGCCCCGCCCCCGGCCTCGTCGGGTCGCCTGCCACATTCGTATCCACCGCGATCTGCCACTTGCCACCCACCCTGTGCAGCATGTAGGGCTCGGGCACGCATATGCCACATATTGCCATCCGTATGCCCGCTATCCACGCCTCGTCGCCGCTCACCGCCCGCACCGCGCTATATGTCGGATAGCACCCGGTCTCCGGGCATGGGTTGGGCTCCTGCTCCTTCGTCCACTGGCCGTTGCGATAATGCCAGATCCCCGCGTCGCCAACCGCCCACCCGCCACCCGGCGCGAAGTGCAGTGCGTTGATAGACCCCTCTCCGTTGACCGAGTTGTCCCGCTCCCAGCGACCGTTCAAGTAGTGGAGCACCACCGGCTCCGGCCTGCCCCCGCCGGCCCTCGGCACGAAGCCCCCTGCCCACCCCTCCTCGCCGTTGCCCAGCATCTGCAACGCCAGCAACTGCGCATCAGGCACCGGGCTCGCCACCTCACTCCACACCCCATTCTGCCGGTGGACGATTAACCCCTTCTCTCCAACGGCCCACGCGTCCTGATTTACCTGCACCACTGCCCACAGCGGAGCCCTGAAGCTAAAGCCCACCGGCATCACATTGAGCAAATTATTCGCCCCGCCCACAGGGGTCCACTCCAACTCATACATAACCCCCCTGTCCACCTGCTTCCCAACCGCCAGGCCCGAGCGCTGGCTAGCCATGAACACGTTCCGAAAATCCACGTCCGCGGGCGCGCCCTCAACCTTCTGCCACTCGTCCCCTGTCACCGCCGCCTGTGCGGCTCCAATCTGTGCCCCCGCCAAGCTCAGCGCCCCCAGCGCCACCGCCAGGCAAGCCCATGCGCCAACTATCCGTAACATCTTCGACCGGAACATATCGTTACCTCTCAATGCTGATTTTCCCCCAGCCCATCCCTGTTTTCGCCTACGCTATCTCTCCCCGGCCGGAGAGGAGGTTGTGGGCTGATGGGTCCTGCCATCCATGAATGAAGGGCCCTTCCTTCGAGGTCCTGAACTCTCCCAGGTCCCTCATAAGAAGGACGAAACAATCCCCCTCAGGTTGCGTCCTTCCCCCCACCACCCAACTCCCCCTCCAACCTACCCAAACCCTCGTAGGGGCGAGGCATGCCTCGCCCTGGCTCCCCTACCACCCAAACCAGCCGCAAATCTGTCCAAACCCCACAAGCCCCGTAGGGGCAGGCCCCCGTTGCCTGCCCGGTCCATATGCCCCAAGAGCCGCAGGGCAATCGAACCCCGCCGCTCAACAGAGACCGGCCCCTACACCAGCTTTCATTACCCCTGGTGCCAACGCTCCAAAAACGCCTCCGTCTCCCCCTGGCACACCCATTGCTTGCCCCTCTTACACTACCCCTCACCCAACAAAGGAGCCACCCATCCCTATGGACCCCCAGCCCACTTCCCTCACCGCCCTCACCGTCGAATCCGGTCCCACCATCGGCTACGTCCTCTCCGACGAGCAATTCCCCATAACCCGCCTCGTCGAGCTCGGGGCCGCCGCCGAGCGAGCCGGGTTCGACGCCGTCTGGAGCAGCGACCACTTCCAGCCCTGGCAGGACAACCAGGGCCACTCCGCCCTCGCCTGGCTCACCCTCGCCGCCGTCGGCCAGCGCACCCAACGCGTCGTCATGGGCACTGGCGTCACCGTCCCCACCTACCGCTACCCTCCCGCCATCGTGGCCCAGGGCTTCGCCACCCTCGGCCTCCTCTACCCCGGCCGCATCTTCCTCGGCGTAGGCACCGGCGAGGCCATAAACGAAGAGGCCGCCACCGGCCGGTGGGACCCCTACCCCGTCCGCGCCGAGCGCCTGGTCGAGGCCATCCTGGTCATCCGCAAGCTCTGGACCGGCGACATGATCAACCACCAGGGCCGCTACTACACCCTCAAGACCGCCAAGCTCTACGACCTCCCGCCCGTCCCCGTCCCCATCTATGTCGCCGCCGGAGGTAAAAAGAGCCTGCGACTTGCCGGCGAGCACGGCGACGGCCTCATCTGCGACACCGACAGCGCCATGAAGCCCGACCTCCGCGCCGCCTTCGAGGAGGGTGCACGCGCTGCGGGCAAAGACCCCGCCACCATGCCCATAGTCGCCGAAGCCTGGGCCATCGTCGGCAACGAAGACGAAGCCCGCAAATACGCCCCCCTCTGGCGCTTCTCCCCCGATGCCTCCAAAGACTTCACTAACAACCCCGACCCCCGCGACATCCAGCGCCAGGCCGAGCGCGACATCCCCCTCGAAAAGGTCTACGAAAAATGGGTCGTCAGCCCCGACCCCAAAGCCCACATCGAAGCCATCCAAAAATACATCGCCGCCGGCATCACCACCATCTTCCTCCACTCCCCCCAGGAAGACCAGCAAGCCGTAATAGACTTCTTCTCCAAGCGCGTCCTCCCAGAGGTGAAAGGCAAGTAAGCCATACGAAAACCCGCTAGTGCGTAAACACTAGCGGGTCATCCTATCTTATCTGGAGCGGGAGACGCGACTCGAACGCGCGACATTCTGCTTGGAAGGCAGACTCTCTACCAACTGAGATACTCCCGCCTATTACCGCCCAATTATACTCTCGACCCGCCCCAACTGTCAATTTGCCCCAACCCATCCAGGCCGAACGGCAACACCTCCAGGGCAAGCCGGGGCCTCCCCTAACAGCCCGCGCAGGCGGGCTTTGTAAGTGTTGCCCGCAGATTTATCTGCCGGGCAAGGCGGGCAAACCCTGCCGGGCACGACCTCTCAACCCATTCCCACACCCATCGCCTCTTAAAAATCAGTACTAATGTACTATTGCCCCTCCACCCACATCCTGCAGTATCATAGTCGCAAAGCACCTTAACAAACCTACATCCAACCCGGAGGACCCCAGGCCAACCCGGCCATCCTCCCACCCGCCTCTAAGGCAAACCCCAAAGCTCACCCTGCCAGCCCGCGCAGGCGGGCTTCGTTCAGGTAGCCCGCAGATTTATCTGCCGGGCCACCCCGGCGGGCCACTCCATCAACCGCCCGACCAACGGGGCGAGCTACAAACATTATCCAAACCCCAATATCCCAAATCCCTACCTCCACGCACGACCTACCCCCAAAATGGGAAAAATGGGAAATCCGCCATCCCGGCCCCATCAAGCCCCTATGCTCCATATTGTACCAATCCGCACCCACCGCAAACCCGACAAAACCCGACACTTTTCAGAAATCCCAACCACTTGACATAACTAAACCAAACCCCGCCCCAAACTTGACACCACCGCCTCCGTTCTGGTACACTGAATCCGTCTTATCAAGGCGCATTCGTCTAGTGGCCCAGGACACCTCCCTCTCAAGGAGGAGACCAGGGGTTCGAATCCCCTATGCGCTACCGCAACGACCCCGCCTCGCGGGGTTTCGTGCTATAAGGGCAGAATATTGCGTATTGCGTAGAGGCGGAAGGTGTGGGTAGAAGAACTCGCTTCCCTTCCACCTCTACGCAATACGCAATAGCCTCACGGAGCGCCTATGCCGGCAGACATCATACTCACAGGCACCTGGCTCCCTTCCGACTCCGATACGGGGTCGCATCGCCTCCTGCCCTTCGACGTCCCCGCAGGCACCACCCGCATCGACGTGCGCTACTCCGTCGAGCCCCTCGAAGGCGCCGCTCGCCCCCAGCTCGATATCGGCCTCTTCGACCCCGCCGGCACCTCCTTCCTCGACCCCTCCGGCTTCCGGGGCTGGACCGGCTCCTTCCGCCCCGCCTTCTCCGTCTCCGGTGCCGACTCCACCCCCGGCTACCTCCGCGGCCCCATCTTCGCCGGCACCTGGCACCTCCTCATAGGCGCCGATCATGCCATGCTAGCCCCCGCGGGCCTCCGCTACTTCATCGAGATTGGCCTCCAGGCCCAGTGGTCGGGCCGCGCCGCCTCCATCCCCGCCGAGGAATGGCAGCCCTACGAGCCCTACCAACCCGGCGTGGCCCGCACCGAATCCGCCTGGTACAAAGGCAACCTCCACTCCCATACCTTCTACAGTGACGGTCGCGACTCCATAGACGCCATGGCCGACGAGCACCTCCGCCTCCGCCTCCACTTCGGCGCCCTCACCGAGCACAATATCCTCAACCCCGACCTCGCCAAGGGCCACCGCCCCGACTTCATCTGGCTCCCCTCCGAGGAGGTCACCACCTACCGGGGCCACCTGAACGCCTGGGGCCTCTCCCGCTGGCTCGACTTCCGCTGCACCACCGACAACGACCTCCAACAGGTAATAGACGCCGCCCACGCCCAGGGCGCTCTCACCAGCGTCAACCACCCCAAAGACGATGGCCCTCCCTGGGACTACAGCATCTACGCGGAGTGCATGGAGGTCTGGCAGGCCCCCTGGTTCCTGGGCAACTACCAGTCGCTGGCCCTCTGGGACAGCCTCCTCCGCCAGGGCCGCCAAATCGTCGCCGTGGGCGGCAGCGACCTCCACCGCATTAGCACCCCTGCCGACCCCTACCCCTACAACCTCGACAACCCCACCACCTGGGTCCACGCCCCCGATCTCTCCATACACAGCATACTCGAAGGCATCCGCCGCGGCCATGTCTTCATCTCCCGCGACGCCTCCGGCCCCCAAATCCACCTCACCGCCGAGAACCCCTCCGACCCCGAATCCCTCATGGCCGGCGACACCGTCCAACTCCCCCCTGAAGGCGGCCTCACCGTCCGCGCCCGCGTAACCGGCGGCTCCGGATTCCTCCTGCGCCTCGTCACCCAATCGGGCGTGGTCCACACCGGCCCCATCCTCACCAACGACTTCGACCTCGACTACCTGTGGACCGAAGCCGGAGCCCAGGCCTCCAACACCCCCACCTACATCAGAGCCGAAGTAATCCGCGACATGGGCCCCGAAGTGGATGTGGAAAACGACCCCTCCGCCCTCTGGATCGAAGCCATGTCCAACCCTATTTACGCAATGCGTAATACATAATGCGTAATGTCTGCGTCCCAAGCGTGGGTGCAGTACCCATCACCCTTCCTCCCTTACGCATTACGCATTACGCATCGGTCCTCCGCATGGTATAATCCAGGCACCCGAAACGTGAGTGCCACTATCAGATGGGGGATTTGCTAACGGAATGCGAGTACAGATTTTGGGAGCACACCAGGGCGAGAGCCGTGATATACGCTTCATGTCGATCCTCATAGACGACCATCTCGTCATCGACGCCGGGGGCCTCACCTCGTCCCTCTCCCTCGATCAGCAGGTCGCCATCGAGGCCGTGCTCATCACCCACCGCCACTTCGACCACATAAAAGACCTCCCCATGCTGGCTCACAACACCTGGGAGCTACACAGCCTGGAAATATACTCCACCGAAGAAACGCTCAAGATGATCCAGGCCCATCTCTTCAACGGCGAGATCTGGCCCGCCATGCTTGAGGACGATCCCCCCTACCACCGCATCGTCTACCACCCCATCACACCGGGCACGCCCTTTGCCCTGCTCGACTACGAAGTCCAGGCCGTCACCATGCCCCATTCCGTCCCCACCGTCGGTTACCTCGTGCAGCGTGGCCCCAGCAGCTTCTTCTACACCGCCGACACCCGCACCGACGGCGAGCCCAACTGGATAGACCTCCGCCCCGACCTGCTCATCATCGAGACCACCATGAGCAACGCCTTCGACAAAGAGGCCGCCCGCTTCGGTCACATGACCCCCATGGCCCTCGGCAAAGACCTCCGCGCCTTCCACAAAAAGCAGGGCTACTACCCCCGCACCGTCTGCGTCCACATCAACCCCAGGCATGCCGCCCAGGTCCACAAGGAGCTTGCCCAACTCTCCGCCGACCTCAAAACCGAAATCCTCCCCGGCCAGGAGGGTATGGTCATAGATCTTTAAATGCGAAAAGGGCCGCCGGGCGTCGCAGACGCCCGGCGGCCCTTTTCGCATTACTATATAACCGCTCGGCGAATTCGCGCCGACGCCCAGTCCATCACGATAACCACAACCGCTATGGCCATTATCGCCGTCGCCGCCTGGTTCCACTGCAATAGGTTGATGAACTGCAACAAAATGTAACCGATACCTCCGCCGCCCACGAAGCCGATGACAGTTGACATGCGCACGTTGATATCCCACCTGTACAGCGTGAAGGATATAAACTGAGGTATGAACTGCGGTATCACCGCGTAGGTGATCACCTGCAGCCTGTTCGCCCCCGTGGCCGTGATCGCCTCGATGGGGCCCGGGTCTATCGACTCGATAGCTTCTGAGTACAGCTTGCCCAGCGAGGCTATCGAGTGTAGCGTCAAGGCCATCACCCCGGCGAACGGCCCGATCCCCACCGTCGTCACGAATATGGCCGCCATGATCAGCACCTCTACCGAGCGCAGTATATTCAGTATAGTGCGGGCCACTATGTACACCGTATTCCCTACCAGGCTGTGCGCCATCAGGTTATGCGATGCCAGAAAGCTCAGCGGTATGCTCACTATAACGGCGAAGGTCGTGCCCATTAGCGCCAGGAACACCGTCTCGATAATCTTGCTCAATACCAGAGGCACCGTGGGGCTGATGTATACGTTGCCCACGTCCCAGGTCTGGAGGGCAATCACCGTATTTGGGAAGCCCGAGGGATTTATGACCCGGTCGGCCTCCGCCGGCGCGTTCGCCGTCAACTTGAAGTTGCCGCTGGCGTCCGCCACGAATGTGCCGAGCGGTTGCGAGGTAGAACTCGCCCCCGCGCTGCTCCATACCACCTGGCCCGCCGCGTTCGGCCTGAAGCCCGCGCCCGATATCGTAATCTCCTGCCCAGGCGTCACCACCCCGGGCGACACAGTCATGTGCGTATTATAAGTCTCGCCGTCGGGGGGCGTGTTTCCCTGGCCGGACGCCGACTTGAATATCGGTTGCGACGCTTCCGAAGCCTCCGCCGGTTGCGCGTTAGGCACCGGCTTCTCCGCGCCGGCGACGTTGGAATTCGCCAACTGCAACTGGAGCTGGTCATGTGTGAGAATGTCGGGCTGCAGGAGCTGGCCGAGGATGCGGCCCATGTTTGGGGCCTTCGCAGCGAGAAGTGCAGGATCTATTTCGGCCACCTTCCACCCAATCACGTGCGCCGCCACCAGCCCTACCGTCACCACCAGGGCGAACCATGACCTTAGAAAGAACGGTTTTGGCGGCCTCACGGCCGGCCTTGCTACGTCCGGCGCTTCGCCTGCGCGCGGTTGGGCCAGGGGTCTTTCTGCGGTTGCCATCAGCGCGCTCCTCCTATCATGCTGCGGTCGGGGGCCACAGTGCCCTCGCCGGGGCCGATCTCCACTTCGACCGCGTCTTCCCCATATATCTCCCGGAACTTCGCCTCGTTAATCTCCAGCGCAGGCCCGTCAAACACGATCTCCCCGCCCTGCCCGTCGTTGCGGAACGCCAGTACCCGGTCGGCGTAGCGCCTCGCCAGCGACAGGAAGTGCAGGTTGCACAGCACCGTGATGTGGTCTTCTTTGTTTATCTGCTCCAGGTACTTCATCACCGAATGCGAGGTCGCGGGGTCGAGCGAGGCCACCGGCTCGTCTGCCAGCATCAGCTTGGGCTCTTGCATCAGCGCCCTGGCGATGCCCACTCGCTGGCGCTGCCCGCCTGATAAAGTGCTGGCCCGTGCCCACGCCTTGTCGGGTATGCCCACCCGCTCCAGGTTGCGCATTCCCCGCTCGTAGTCCTTCTGCGGGAACCGGTGCAAAAGCGTGGGTAACGTGCCCCGGTAGCCCAGGCGGCCCGTAAGCACGTTCGTCATAACCGACGACCGGTCCACCAGGTTGAAGTGCTGGAAGATCATGCCGATCCGCAGCCGTATCCGGCGCATTTCCGCGTTCGAGGCCGCCGTCACGTTCACCCCATCCAGCCACACGGTCCCCGAAGTGGGCTCCACCAACCGGTTCGTGCACCGCAGAAACGTCGACTTCCCTGCTCCCGACAGCCCGATAATCACCACGAACTGCCCATCCGGTATCTCCACCGACACGTCGTGTAGCGCCTTCACTCCGTTAGGATATACCTTGGTAAGGTGCTCTACCTTGAGCATATGCTCCTCTCCCCATCATAATCTACTGCTCCTCGCCGCGCACCATAAGCCATAAGATACGCGACCCTATCATACCACAAAACCGGCAGCTATTGCGTATTGCGCATTGCATACGGGCGGTAGGGGCGACGGCATGCCTCGCCCTCGTTCGTGGTACCCAGAACCAGGCCCGCCCTTCCTCCCTTACGCAATACGCAATACGTCTCCCTTCCTGTATAATCCAACCATCACCGCCCAGGGAGCCCCTATCTTTGGCTGCCAACCTGCCCAGGGAACTAACCAGTTTCATAGGGCGCGAGCCTCAGATTGCCGAGATAAAGCACCGGCTCTCCTCCGCGCGCCTGCTGACCCTCACCGGGCCGGGAGGCTGCGGCAAGACCCGGCTGGCTTTGCAGGTCGCCTCCGAGCTGGCCGGCCACTTCCCGGACGGCGTTTTCTTCGTCTCTCTCTCCTCAATAAGCTCCCCCGACCTGGTCGCGCCCAGCATTGCGCAGGCCCTCGGCGTCAAAGAAGTCAGTGGTCGCCCGCCCGCTGAAACCCTCCTCCATTTTCTCCCCGATAGACACCTCCTCCTGGTCCTCGATAACTTCGAGCACCTCGTGGAGGCCGCCCCTCTCGTTGCCCGCCTGCTGGCCGAGGCCCCCGGCCTCAAGGTCTTGGTCACCAGCCGCGAGTGCCTCCATGTGCGGGGTGAGCAGGAGTTCCCCGTGCCTCCCCTATCGCTGCCCGCCGCCTCTGCCCACGACCCCCGTCCGCCATCGGCAGATGTCCCCGCGCTCATGCGTTCCGAGGCCGTACGCCTCTTTGCGGATCGCGCCTCCGCGGTCGAGCCCGATTTTGAGCTCACGCCGGAGAACGCCATGGCCGTGGCCCGGATATGCCACCGTCTCGATGGCCTCCCCCTCGCCATCGAGCTCGCCGCCGCCCGCAGCAAAAGCCTCAGCGCACCCGCCATGCTGGCCCGCCTCGACAGCCCCCTGAACCTCCTCACAGGCGGGGCTCGCGACCTCCCCGCCCGCCAGCAGACCCTCCGCAGCGCCATAGGCTGGAGCTACAACCTTCTCAACCCGGAAGAACAATCCCTCTTTCGCGCCCTCTCGGTCTTCGCAGGTGGCTTCCCCCTGGACGCGGCCTCGGCTGTGATGGCTCAGAACTCCCCGGCACCGGCTGCCCTCGACCTCGTTTCATCTCTCGTGGACAAGAGCCTCCTGGCCCGCGACCCGCGCGGCAACGAGCCGCGCTTCAAAATGCTGGAAACCATCCGGGAGTTCGCGCTTGAGCGCCTCTCGGAGCGAGGGGACGGGCAGGCCGAAGAGGTCCGCTCGCGCCACGCCGCCTACTACCTGGTCCTGGCCGAGCGCGCCGAGCCCGCCCTGCAAGGCAAGTCCCAACTCGAATGGCTCAACCGCCTCGAGCCCGAGCACGACAACCTTAGGGTGGCTCTCGCCTGGTCGCTCGAGCGGGGCGACGCCGCGACCGCCTTGCGCCTCACCGGGGCCCTCGGCTGGTTCTGGAGCCTGCGGGGCTACTTCAGCGAAGGCGGAAGCTGGCTCGATAGCGCCCTCTCCCTGCAGGGCTCCCAGCAGCCCACCGGCGAGCGCGCCAAGGCCCTCAACTGGGCCAGCCTCCTGGCTTACCGCCAGAGCGATTCGGCGAAGGTGCGCTCCCTGCTCGAAGAGAGCGTGTCAATCTGGCGGGAACTGGGCGACCCTGGCGGCCTGGCGTATGCCCTCACCCTGCTCGGCGTGGTCGTGCTCTACCAGGGCGAGCACGAGCGGGCGCGTGCCCTCCTTGAAGAGAGTGTGGCCGAGTTCCGGCGCACTACTGACCGCTGGGGTCTGGCCCTCTCCCTCCGGAACCTGGCCGAGGCAGCCAACGCCACCGGCGACGACGAAGAGCGGCGCGCCCTGCTTGAGGAGAGTGCGGCCATTTTCAGGCAGGAGGGCGACAAGTGGGGCCTGGCTCTCGCCCTCAACAACCTGGGCGAGGTAGCTCGTAGCCGCCGTGAATACCGGCAAGCCGCCACCCTCTACGATGAGAGCATTTCCCTGCACCGCCAACTCGACCGGCATGGCGCAACCACCCTCCGGGCCCCCGCCACTTCCTCCGTTGAGC
The DNA here is from genome assembly GCA_045805005.1 of Chloroflexia bacterium. Lineage (GTDB taxonomy): Bacteria > Chloroflexota > Chloroflexia > QHBQ01 > JADMIH01 > JADMIH01. The sequence continues at coordinate 2,900 of JBJMMB010000038.1, read as the reverse complement.
GGGAGGCGGACGACTACGGCCACGCCGCGCAACTCTTCCATGAGAGCCTTGCGCTCTTCCAGGAACTGGGAGACCGGCAGGGAGTCGCCTGGTGCCTGGCCGAGTTGGCCGGTGTGGCTGCCGCCCAACACAAGCCCGAGCGAGCCGCCTGCTTGTTCGGAGCCTCGCAATCCCTCCTCGACGCTGTCAACGCCCAACTCGACGCCGTCGACCGCGCTCAGTACGACCGCACGCTGGCCTCTACCAGGACATTACTCGGCGATGCCCGCTTCCAGGCCGCCTGGTCCCAGGGCAACGCCATGAGCCTCGACGAGGCCATTGCCTTCGCCTCGGACGACCTCCCGCGCTCACCCGTCGCCAACCCCCGTGAAGCCCTCCCCGAGCTCCTCAAGGTAGCCGTCCCCTCCAGTGCCAACCCCGCTGGCCTCACCCCCCGCGAGTTGGAAGTCCTCCGCTGCCTCGCTCTGGGCCTGACCGACATCCAGGCGGCCCGGCAACTCTCCATGAGCCCCCGCACCTTCCAGGCCCACGTCCGTTCCATCTTCGGCAAGCTAGGCGTGACCACCCGAGGCGCCGCCGCCCGCTTCGGCACCGACCACGGCCTGGTCTGAACCAACGGTCACCACCACGGGTTTGGCAGCGTTCCCCATTTATTCTTAGTGAAAGAAGAAAGAAAGACCCATGAACACAACAGCTACCCAACCTACCCAGCCGGCCTTCGAAAGCCCTCAAGAATATTACTCTACTCACAGCCCTATCACCCACCCCGGGGCCCTGCGCCACCTCTACACAGGTTTGCCCGCCTCCTTGCAGGAGCTATGCCGGGTAGACCACGGTCTGGTCATACACCTGAGCGGGGGCAAGCTATATAACTACACTATCCCCGAAGAGGATATGGCCGAAAGCGACACGTGGGAGGTAGAGGCGATCCTGTCCCGCATAGCGGAGCGTGACCCGCAGCCGCTCACCGTGGCACGTCCGCCGGAGCGCCGCTTCGTGGGCCACTGTCGTGTGTCGGCGGTGCTCTATTGCTCGATGCTGCGCGAACTAGGCATACCCGTGCTGGTGCGTGTCGGCTTCTGGGGTTACCACGGCGAAGGCCCCACCCGCCCCAGCTTCGACCACTGGATAACAGATGTGTGGAAGGAGAACGAAGGCCGCTGGGTGCTGGTGGACCCCGAGCAGGATGAGGAGTGGCTTGCCACTATCCAGGTGCCGCTGAACCCGCTTGATATCGAGCGGTACAAGTTCATCACACCTGGGCAAGCGTGGCTGGCATGCCGCCGGGGAGAAGCCAATCCTGATCACTTTGGCCTTGACCCCTCAGACGTAGGGATGCGCTATATACGTTGCCAGTTACTGCGCGACATCGCCGCATTCAACAAGTGGGAGTCGGCAGCCATCGACGTGTGGAGCCTTGGCCTCCCACAGGACAACGAGCTGACAGAGGATGACCTGGCCTTCCTCGACTATGTAGCAGAGCTTGACATCAGGGGCATCGAAGCTTACGAGGAGATACGCCGCATCTATGCCGCCGAGCCGCGCCTCAGGCCCGACGGCCGGTAAGAGGCTCTGCATTTTCACACACTCCTCGGATGTGCTTCCGGCAGGGGATAGCTTTACCGATTTTCCGGATGAAGGCTGGTCGAACCTTTTTCGAGCCAGGCGCGACGTAGAACAGGGGTCATTCAGGGCAGTCTTTGTTTGGACTCGAACAAAAGACTATAATGCCATTGCCGGCAGGCAAAAGCATTTAGTAAAACTCGTACAGGAGACGCAACCCATGAGGTCCATCAGCATGGTAGTCCCGGCCATATCTTGCTCCCACTGCAAAGAGACCGTCGAAACCACCCTCAAGCAATTCGAGGGTGTGCAAGAAGCCATAGTGGATATAGCCAACAAGCGTGTTGCCCTCACCTACGACCCCGACAAGGTCCAACTATCCAAGCTCGAAGAGGCCCTCTCCGAAGAGGGCTACGATGTAGCGACCGTTCACTAGTTTGCCTCTCCGCTCTAAAGCTCGGCCAGGTGCTCCCGCTCGTGCTCTAGCGCCCGCCTGACCGCTTTCTGCAAAGTCCATGGCTCGTCGGGCCGGTTAGCCCACGTCGGATAGATCACCTCGCCGCGCATGTCCACCGCCACCGCCCGCACCCGCCTCTCGAACACCTCGCGAATGACACGAAGCCGCTCCTTCAAGTCCGCCGGCTCAGTATCCGTCACCGGCTCGATCCCCTCCAACGGCCCCGTTATGCGCCTTACATAGCCGAACTCAGCGTTCGCCACGTGCCACAATGTGTCCCAGGCGCTCCGGCCCGGCACTACGCTCCACCCTTTCAGGTCCGCCTCGCTCAGCCCCTCGATCTTGCCCAACAGGTCGCCCCGGCTGTAGCCCAGCCATCTTAGCGTCCGCTCCAGCTTCTCGTCGTCCCACGCAACCCTGTCGAACTCAAACAGCTCCGCCCTGCTCCCCGCCACCGTTGGTGCCCCCTCCGTCCGCACCTCCGCCACGTACAGGTCGGCCATGCTCGGTCTCGACACCGAAGCCTCCGGCACCAGCCTCTCCCGGTGCCCCCGCAGCCACCCCAGGAACTCCGCGATAGCCTTCGGCATCGCCCCCGCCGCCCCAGCCGCATCCCGCCCCATCGCAAAGCACCCAGGCAACTCCGCGACATGCGCCATCGCCCCCCCTGGGCCCTGCTCGATATACACCCGGTATGGCGGTTTGCGGTGGATTATGAACGGCATTGGATACCCGAGGCAAAATGCTATTGCGGAGGGAGAAGCATTGAGGGTTTACTACCCAAGGTGGCCTACCACCCTTACGCATTACGCATTACGCATTCGCACAAGAAACGCCCTCAGCCCTTCCCCTTCCAGCTTCTCAAACAACTCCCTGGCTC
>JBJMMB010000037.1:0-18004 GCA_045805005.1 Chloroflexia bacterium | reverse complement strand
TACGAAGTAGGACTACTCGTAAAACGTAAAACGTAATGGTGGCAGGCGTATTTATTAAGTTAGGGATTACGAACCAACTACGCCCACCACCATTACGTTTTACGTTTTACGTTTTACGCCTCCGAGCCTCGAATTACGCATTTCTGGTATAATCTCACTGCCCGCGGCCGGACTCAGCAGTTGAAACCAGGAGTCGTTTATGTCCCAACGCAGCGTGCGATACTGCACAGCCGCTCTTCTTGTCGTCGTAGCTGTAGCCCTTCGCACGGACGTCACCCCCTCTACCCAGGCTGCTGCCCCGCTCGACGATTGGCCCATGTTCCTCCACGACGTGGCCCGCTCCTCTTTCAATCCCGGTGAGGTCAGGCTCTCTCCGGCCAACGCCCCCAACCTGCACCTCAAGTGGAAGTTCGAGACCCCGGGTGTGCTCGTGGCACAGCCGGTGGTGGTAGGCGACTTCGTATTTATTGGTGGGTGGGACGGCATCCTGTATGCGGTGGACAGGGAAACGGGTGACCTGCGCTGGAAGGACGACCTGGGGACCACGGAGGGCTCGGAGAGCTGCCACCCCATGACCGCCGGCATAACCTCGGCGCCTCATGTAGCGGGCGGTGTGGTCTACATCGGAAGTGGCGACCACTACAAGTACGCCATTGACGCCCAGACCGGCAACCCCCTCTGGCGCTTCGACGTGGGCGACAACTCCGCGGATGGTGGGGCATATAACTGGGACTCGCCCGCGGTCTTCAACGGCCGGGTGTATACGGGGATCGCCTCGTTTTGCGACCGCCCTTTCGTCCAGGGCAAGCTCTGGGCGCTCAACGCCAAGACCGGTGCCCTCGACAAAGAAGTGAGCTTCGTTCGTGATGGGCAACTCGGCGGGGGAATTTGGACGTCTCCCACGATAGACCCCGCGACCGGAGCCGTATACGCCACCACCGGGTCGGGTGACGAGGTGATCGACTACGCATACTGCATCGTCGTGTGTGATCCCAACACGCTGGCGGTGCGGGCTGCCTGGCAGCTCCCCGGAGAGGACTTGGTCACCGATGGCGACTGGAGCACCACGCCCACGCTGTTCAAGCACAAAGACGGCCGTACCCTGGTTGGCGCGGCCGCCAAGAACGGCTACTACTATGTCTTCGATGCCAGCCGAATCGGGGCCGGCCCAATATGGCAATACCGGATCGCCATACCGGGCCAGTGCCCCCAATGCGGAGAGGGCTCCCTCTCATCGAGCGCCTACGCATATAGCACGTTATATACGGCAGGCGGCACCACCACGGTCAACGGCGTGGAAGTAGGAGGGGCGATCCGCGCCCACGATCCTTCTACCGGGCAGGTCCTTTGGGAGCACCCCACTGCCGGGCACATCTTCGGCTCCCTGGCGGTCGCGAACAACATGGTCGCGGTGACGGCCGATATGGAGATCATCGTGCTGGACGCCCGCGACGGCCACCTATTATGGTCGTACGATACCGGCACGAGGATGTACGGGGCCCCTTCGATTGCGGGGGGAGTGGTGTACGCGGGCGATACGAACGGCGTGCTTTACGCTTTCACCGCTGGCCCCTATCCCGAGCCCCCGGCCAATGCCTCGCCCACTCCGACTACCGCCTCCGGCGCGCCTCCAGCCGCCGCGCCCCTCGCGGGTGAGAGCCAATGCTTTCCCCAGACGGGCAACTGCCTGCGAGGAGTGTTTTTAGACTACTGGCGCCGCAACGGAGGTCTGGAGCGTTTTGGCTTTCCCATAACCAACGAGCTGGCGGTCGACGGCCGGGTAGTCCAGTACGCACAGCGTGCCCGCTTCGAGCAGCACAAGGAGAACAAGCCTCCCTACGATGTGCTCCTCGGCCGCCTCGGGGTTGAGCTAACCGGTGGGCGCGCGTCCGAACAGCCCTTCAAGAGGACGTCCGCCCTCGCGGGCCAGGCATATGTCCCGGAGACCGGGCACAACATCAGCGGCCCCATCCTCGACTACTGGCGGGCAAACGGCGGCATCCCTGTGTTCGGCTATCCCCTCTCCGAAGCCTTCAACGAGCGGAGCCCTACGGACGGCAAGACCTACCTGGTGCAGTATTTCGAGCGCCAGCGCCTGGAATACCACCCCGAAAACGCGAACGCACAATTTAAGGTGCTTATAGGGCTGCTCGGGGTGCAAGCCTACCAGGTTAGATATGGGCCGGTGAGGTAATAACGACTTACGAATTGCGTATTGCGAGTTATGAATTGCGGCCGCTCGTGGCCAAAATTCGCAATGAGGCTTAGGGGAGCGAATAGGTCCCGACAAGCACTATGGGGCCTTTGGGCGAGGTTTCCCCAGGAGTTGCCTCGATGGTCACCGCCACCCCGGCGAAAGACGAGACCGGGAGCGGAGCCGTCGCCTGGTGTTTAGCGGTACCATTGGCGTCAGAGTTGAAGACACCCGCCGCGATTGGGGCCGCGCCTTGCTGCTGCGGCAGCCACCAGAATTCGTAGACCTGGGCCGGTGAAAGCTGCGTCAGGTCTTGCGCGAAGAGTGTAGCCTGATTGGTCTTGGGGTTCACCAGGACAAAGGCCTTGGCGTTGGCGGCCTGGTCTTTCCCCTGGACCGGGAAGGCAACCGAGCCGGGGGCTGCCTGCACTTCGGCTATGACTTTGTTCAGGAGAGCAGTCGCGGTGTCGGCGGAGTTCTTCATAGACAGGCCCCAGGCACCGACGAAGAGCACCAGCGCAGCAGCCACGGTCGCGACGAGAGGTAGAGCCAGGCGGGATCGCCGCGCGCGCTCCCGCGACAGGTCGATCACCGGAGCCCCCGGCCTTTGCGGGCCTTCCACGCCCGAGGGTGCCGGCGGCTCGGCCTCCTGCGCTCTCACCGGCAATGCGCGCGGCGCGTTCGCGCCGGTCGCCTGGGTCGCCGCCTGCTCAGTGCTGCTGAGCCGGGACATGAATCGAGCCTTGTGCCCTTCCGGCGGCTCAGCCGGGTTCACCGCATAACCTAACATACCCACTGCCTGGGCATATTGGTCAGCAAGCAGCACCTTATCCCGACATTCTGCGAGGCTCTGTTCGAGTTGCAGGGCCAGCGAGGGCTCCATCACCCCGAACGCATACTCGGCCAGTTGCCCTTCGAGATCGCTTGTTTCGTTGTTATCGGGTCCTGAATTCACTCCACCACCCTTGTGGTAATAACGCATTACGCATTACGCATTACGCATTTGGCTTGATCATACGCGGAATAAGGTTTCATAATTCATAATTCGTAATTTCTCTCGGGCTTCAGCATGGCCCTTAGTTGCTGCAGCCCACTGCGCATCCTCGTCTTGACAGTGCCGAGGGGTTGGCCCAGCTTCGAGGCGATTTCACTTTGTGACAGACCGCCGAAGTAGGCCATCTCCAGGATCTGCCGGTTGTTTGGCGGTATCGCCGCCAACGCCTGCCTCACCTCGCGCCGCTTCTCGACCAGAATCACCTGGTCGCCGGGGTCCATCTCCGGGTCGGGAGCCGTATCCAGCAGGCTGCCCGTGACCGGGTCCTCAAGAGCCACCTCCGTGTGTGAGCGCCTGCGAAGCTCGTCGATACTCCTGTGGTGCACCAGGCTCAAAAGCCAGCTCACGAAACTGCCTTTCTGCGCCGCGTACCGGTCCGGCATGCTCCAGAGCTTCAGAAAGACCTCCTGGACCACTTCCTCGGCCAGCGCCGCATTACCCAGCAGCCTGAGAGCCAACCCAAAGCACTGGCGAACGTACCGCTCATACAATTGCTCCAGGGCCTGCGCGTCACCATCTGCAACACGCGCCACTAGCTGCTCATCGGTTGCGGGCATCAGGTCCAACAAACGCTCCCACGCCGGGTGTTGCGGGCCGGTTATTAGGTGTTGGGGGCTCACCTGCGCCCCAGCCCCTGGTGTTCAGCCTTGACACCCACGGTAAGACAAGCTTGAAGCATGGCCTTACATGAAAGTATACGGGCAGTATAGCGAAGACGGATTTTCCACGCAAGGAGGTGGGTAGGAGTCAGGGATCAGTCTCTGCTCACGACCCACGACCCACGACCCACGACCCACGACCCACGACCCCTGACTCCCCATCACTAATCCCTACAAGGTAGGCGTCTACGCCTCCCCAATAGCCTAATAGTACTACTTTATAGTAGTTGACTGGGCTATTGATTGGGAGTACTATTAGGTCAAGCGAAGATGCCACCTCTACCCCGATGCGAAGGTTGTCCGCCATGACCACCACTACATTCAAGCTGCCTGCCGGCGCTGTCGATGAGCGCCCGGGCCGGGAACTAGCCGAGCGATTGCGCTGGGTGATCGGCCTTCGTTGGGCCGTCGCCGCGATGCTCATACTGGTGGGCGTGCTCGGCCAGACCTATGCGAATCCGTCTCTTGGCACGCTGGCCGTCCACGTGGGCCTCGCGGCCCTGGTGCTCTGCTATAACTTCCTCTACCTCTACGCCTCCAAGCAGCCGGGCTTTGGGGAATCTAGCCTGACCGCCCTCATACGCTACGGCCAGGTGCCTGTAGACCTGCTGGTGCTAACCGTGCTCATTCACTCCACGGGCGGGGTTACCGGACCCGTTGTGGTCCTCTATTTCGCTTATATCCTGGTGAGCCTGGCCATCCTGCCTCCAAGCGGGGCCTACTGGGTAGCGGCGCTGGCCGCCATATTCTTCGCCTTGCTCGCGTTCACCGAAAGCCGGTTGGGCATTGTCCCACCACAGGGTCCATTTACCGATGCGCTCGGCCCCAGGCTTTCGCCCGTTGAGCCCTGGGCCTATGTGCTCACCGTCTCGGCCACGCTCCTTATGACCGCTTACGTCGCCAACTATTTCGCCCGTCTGCTGACCCGTGACGAGAGTACTATCCGCAGGCAACTAGAAGAGATGAACACCCTCTATCGAGCCACCCAGCGGATGTCCACCAGCCTCAACGTCGAGGAAGTGATGCGCAACCTGGTGGTTGCCTCGGTCGAATTTGAGAAACCACGCTCTTCGTACCTCGTGTTGTTCAACGACACAGGCGAAGGCTACTATGCCGCCAGCTCCGGCGTGACGGCGGAGGAGCGCGCGCACAACCAGCTCAACCCACTGAGCCCCACCCACCCGCTCGTGAAGCAGGCTCTTGCGGAGCGCAAGGGAGTTTACGCGCCTGATATCGAAACCGACCCCGAGCTGAAAGCCGCCCTCAGCCGCCCCTGGGCCCGCTCGTGCTACGCGGTCCCCATGGCCAACGACGAACGGCTCACAGGCATCGTGGTCCTGCTCTTCGACAGGCAATACAAGATGCCGATGAGCCACTGGAATCTGTTGAGCACGCTCGCGCAGCACGCCGCGTTGGCATTGGAGCGCGCCAGGCTCTTCACCGACGCCGAGCGCGCCGCTCGGGAGATGACCGGCCTGTACCATATCGGCCTCGCGACCACGTCCTCCCTGCAGATAGACGACGTCTTGAGGAGCATCTACGAACACGTCGACCGCGCCATCCACCCCGATACTTTCTATATCGGCCTATTTGACGAAGACCTGGGCGAGTTGACCTTCGATATTTTCGTTGAGAACGGCGAGTTCCTGCCGCCTTTCCGGTCGCGCCTGGAGGGTGGCGTCTCGGCGTGGGTGGTACGCAATCGCAAACCGGTGTTCGTGCGCAATTGGAGCAAAGAGATCGAGCAACTGCCCTTCGAGGCGGGTATGGTCGGCGCGCCTACTCAGTCGGTCATAAGCGTGCCGCTGATGGCAAAGAACAAGCTCGTGGGAGTAATGTCGGTGCAGTCGGTCACGCCCGATGCGTTCGACCACGACCACCTGCGCCTGCTCACCTCCATCGCGGGCCAGGCCGCCCTGGCGCTCGAAAACGCCAAGCTCCACGCCCAGGTTTTCGATCAGGCTCAACGCGACCCGCTTACAGGGGTATACAACCACGGCACGTTCATTGACAAATTGCATACCCTCGTGCGCGATGCAGGCAACAATGGGCACTCGGTCACCCTGATAATGCTCGACATCGACCGCTTCAAGCAGTACAACGACACCTTCGGACACCTTGCCGGCGACGATGTGCTCCGCTCGATCGTGCTGGCCATCCAGGACCACTTGAAGAGCACCGATGTGGTAGGACGCTGGGGCGGTGAAGAGTTCGGCATCATCCTCCCCGAAGTGAGCCGCGCACAGGCCCGCCTGATCGCCGACCGCATCCGCCAAACTGCTGCTCGCACCACGTTGAAGGACCTCCACAACCGGACTATCCCTTCCCCCACCGTCAGCCAGGGTGTGGCCCTCTTCCCGGACGACGCCACCAGCATTGAAGAGATGATCGACAAAGCCGACAGCGCCCTCTACAGGGCCAAGGATCTGGGCCGCAACCAGATCGCCGAGTGGGTAGACCTGGAAGCCGAACGCGGTCCCCTCACCTTCCGCGCTCGGGGCTAACGCGTAAAACGTAAAACGTAATGGTGGTGGGCGTATTTGGGTCGTAATCCCAATCCAAGTACGCCTACCACCATTGCGTTTTACGTTTTACGCGTCCGTTTTACGCGTCCGTTTTACGTCCCCGTACCGCCTTGGAACCCGTGCCGTGATGCCGGTGAGGATTTCGTAGGAGATAGTTCCCGCCCAGTCCGCCAACTCATCGACCGCTATCTCGGCATCTCCTTGTCTGCCGAACAACACGGCTTCGTCGCCTTCCTGGGCTTCCGGGACGTGGGTGAGGTCGATCGTGCTCTGGTCCATGCTCACGCGGCCTACGACCGGGCAGCGCCGGCCCCGGACGAGCACCGCTGCGAGGTTGGAGAAGACGCGGCGGTAGCCGTCGCCGTAGCCCCCTGGGACGATGCCTATGATCGAGGGCCGCTCGGCAAGCCAGGTGCGGCCGTAGCCTACGCTGTCGCCGGGACCAACTGAGAAGACGCGGGCCAGGTTCGAGCGCAGCGTGGCGGCGGGCTGGAGGCGTACGGCCTCGCGCAGATGGGTTGCCGGGTAGTGCCCGCTGAGCGCGATGCCCACGCGAACCATATTGAACCGGGCTTCCGGCAGGGCCAGGGTAGCGGCGGAATTGGCGGCATGGACGATCTCGAGATCAACGCCGGATGACCGGGCCTGCTCAAGCACCTGCTCGAAAGTCTCCAGTTGCGCACGAGCGAAAGTGAGGTCCGGCGAATCGGCGCTGGCGAAATGGGTCATGAGGCCTTCGAGGCGAAGGTGCGGGCAGCGAGAGACGTACGCGGCGACCTCCATGAACTCTGCTACCGAGCAGCCGAAACGGCCCATGCCGGTATCTACCTTGACGTGGACGGACAGGTGGCCCAGGGGCAGGCCAAGGGTCGCGGCAGCCTTCTCCAATTCCTCAGCAGTGCGCTCACGGTGTACCACCAGGGTCAGCCCGGCCTGGGCCGCGGCCGTGCCCTCGCCCGGTTCGACATAGCCCATGACCAGAATGGGGCAAGTCAGGCCTTCGCGACGCAGTAGGAGGCCCTCCTCCACGCGAGCCACGGCAAGGCGGGTGGCCCCGCCCTCAAGCGCGGCACGGGCCACCCGCGAGGCCCCTAGCCCGTACCCATTAGCCTTCACCACGGCCATTAGCTCGCAGTTCGGACCAACCACGCCCTTAACCGCTGCCGCGTTGCCGGCAATAGCCGCGAGGTCGATGTCCAGGGTGAGCATGCATAATACGTAATGCGTAATGCATAATGCGTAATGGCGATAGCGCGGAGGTTTTTACAACCCAGGCCTGGCGCACCACCATTACGCATTACGCATTACGCATTACGCATTTCCTCGCACTTGCTTCTGAGCCCTGGCGAGGAGTACCGGGAGGTCGCCTGCCAGGCCGCCTGCGGGACCGTATTCTTCGCGGAGGAGTTCACCGGCGAGGCCGTGAAGGTACACGCCTGCACAGGCGGCGTTGACGGGGGTGAGGCCCTGGGCCAGGAGGCCAACTATCGTGCCCGCGAGAACGTCGCCGGTGCCCGCCGTGGCGAGGGCGGGGTTGGAGAAGGGGCTGGTGTAGATTTTGCCGGACGGTTCAGCTATCAAGGTGGCAGCGCCCTTGAGGACCACTATCTGCTTCCAATCGGCGGCGGCGTTCCTGGCTACGGTGACGCGGTCGCTCTGGACCTCCTCAACAGTGCGGCCCAGGAGGCGGGCCATCTCGCCTGGGTGGGGCGTGAGCACCGAGTTCTCGGGCACGAGGGTATGCCAGCCGTCGATCTCGGAGAGGAAGTTCAGGGCGTCGCCGTCGAGGACCAGGGGCGGGAGCTCTTGCCGGGCGCTCTCCTGTTCGGGGGCGTGCTCCACGGCGCGGGCAGCGAATCCTATGTGGCGGTCGCTCTCGGCTTCGGCTTTGCTGGCAAAGAGGCCCTTGATGAAGGCGGCGGTCTCCTTGTCCTTGCCCAGGCCGCAGCCGATCAGGAGGGCCGCGTAGCCTTCCAGCGCCTCCCGCAGTTTGTCGACAGCGCGGCCGCTGATGGCCCCCAGGTCCGAGGGGAGCGGCAGGAATGTGCTCTCTGTCAGCCTGGGTGCCATGAGGCCGAGAAGGTCGCCCGCGCAGGCGAGAGTGACGAGCCCGGCGCCAGAGCGCAAAGCGCCCTGGGTCGCCAGCACGGGTGCCCCCAGGTAGTTGACCGAGCCCGCGACTATCATGGCCTTGCCGAAGGTGCCTTTGTTCGAGTCCGCCGGTCGGTCGGGGAGCAAAGCTCGGACGGCGGCCGTGTCAAGCAACTGACCGGACGCGATGCGCGCGCCCGTTTGCTCGCTGATTCCAATATCGCCCAACGTGATTTCTCCTGATAAAGTGGCTCCCGGCTGCAAAATGTGGCCGTACTTGAGCAGCCCGAGGGCCACGGTGTACCGGCAAGGCAGCGCGATTCCTCGCACCGCGCCGGTGTCGCTGTCAACGCCGGTGGGGATATCGACCGCGATGGTCTTCCGGCCCGAGGTGGCTACCCGGCGCACGATCCGGGCCAATTCGCCTTCTACGTCGCGTTTGATGCCTGTTCCGAGCAGCCCATCCACTACTATGGTACACCATCCCAGCGCGGCTTCCAATGTGGCAACGCTCGCGGGCTCGATGGGCACACTAAGCGAGCGGAGGGGCGCCTGGAGGCGATCGTCACCCTGGGTGGTGCGGCTCCACGTGAGGCAGCGCACCTGGAAGCCCTCCTGAGCGAGTAGGCGGGCAACCACAAGGCCATCGCCGCCGTTGTTGCCCGGCCCGGCAAGCACGAGGACCTTGTGGGGGCCGTCTGCACCCGCCCGCCGGATCACGTCATCAGCCACGCTGCGGCCCGCTCGTTCCATGAGGACTTCGGAGGTTTTGCCCCGTGTGGCCTCTTCGGCTTCGATAGCGCGCATCTCGGCGGCTGTGACCAGGTAAGCCGGACTCATTTTGCTGCCTGCTTTGAGGACATAGCAACCACCATCGCGCAGGCCATCTCGCGGCTGTGCGTGACGCTGATCGACCAAATGTCCAAGCTCAGGGCCTCAGCGCGCGCCCTGGCCGCGCCGTGGAGGAACAGGAGCGGCTTGCCGCGCCGGTCGGGGAGGATTTCGATCTCCCGCCAGATGATGTCGCGGATGCCTGTGCCCAGGGCCTTGGATGCGGCCTCCTTGCCCGCGAACCTGCCCGCGAGTTGAGCGGCCCGACCGCGGCAGTAGGCCAACTCGCGGTCGGTCCAGACGCGGTGAAGAATGCGGTCACCCCACCGCTGCACGGCGACCTCGATCCGGGGGATCTCGATCAGGTCCACACCGCATTGCAGCCCGCCGTCCATGGCGTCGGCGCGGGTCAGGCCGGAGAAAATCGCCCAGGGCGGCGGACCTCCCCCGCCAGGCTCACCGGGAGAGGGTGGACTTTCATGCGGCTTGGGGTCCATCAACCCCGGCCTACGCCGGCGTAGACGAAGCCCAGGTCTCGCATCTCCTGCGGGTCATAGACGTTGCGGCCGTCCAGGAGGATCGGCCGGGCCATGAGGTCGCGGAGCTGGCCCATATCGAGGCGCTTGAACTCGTTCCAGGCGGTGAGCAGAAGGAGCGCGTCGGCGCCGTTGGCGGCCTCGTAAGCGTCCGAGCAGAAGTCCACCTTCCCGTCGAAGCTCTTGTGCGCGTTCTCCATGCCCACGGGGTCGTAAGCCTGGATTTTAGCGCCCCGGTCCACCAACCGCGAGATTATGTCGAGTGCGGGGCTCTCGCGGAGGTCGTCGGTGTCGGGCTTGAAGGTCAGGCCGAGGGCCCCTATGACTTTGCCGTTGAGGTCCTCGCCCAGCAGCTTTTCGACCTTGGTGATGAAGTGCTTGCGGGCGTCGCGATTGATCTCCAGAACGGCGTTGAGGAGTTGCGGGTGGGCCTTATTGCTGGCGGCCATGTGGGCCAGGGCCTTGACGTCCTTGGGGAAGCAGCTCCCGCCAAAACCCACGCCGGCCTGCAGGAACTGGGCATTGATGCGCTTGTCGTACCCCATGCCCTGCGCCACCAGCTTGACGTCGGCCCCCAGGTGGTCGCAGATGTGGGCGATCTCGTTGATGAACGAAATGTACGTGGCGAGGATGGCGTTGGAGGCGTACTTGATCATTTCGGCAGTGCGGATGTCGGTGACGATCACCGGGGCGTCGAGGGGCTCGTAAAGTTCGCGCACGCGCTCGGCGGCGGCGCGGTCATCAGAGCCGAGGACCACGCGGTCGGGCTGGAGGAAGTCGAGCACAGCCTGGCCCTCGCGGGTAAACTCAGGGTTGGAGACGACCACGAACTGGAACCCGGCGGGGCACTCGGACCTGACCAGGCGGCTCACGAGGTCGCCGGTGCCAATGGGCACGGTGCTCTTGTTGACGATGACGAGCGGCTCGCAGGAGCGGCCAGGGGCGGCGCGGCCGATGGCTCGTGCCGCCTCCTCCATGTAGCGCATGTCGGCCGAGCCGTCGGGGGACTCGGGCGTGCCGACCGCGATGAAAACGAACTCGGCCTCTTTCAGGGCGTCCTCATAGCTGGTTGTGAAGTGGAGCCTGCGGGCCTTGATGTTGCGCTGCACCATCTCCTCGAGGCCGGGCTCATAAATGGGCGATTGGCCTCGCTTGAGCTTGGCGATCTTCTCTTTGTCCACATCAACGCACACTACCTGGTTACCGAGGTCGGCGAAACACGTGCCGGTAACCAGGCCTACATAACCTGTTCCAGTAACAACTATCTTGCTCAAGATTTCCCTCCCTAGAACTTCATGTTGCGAATGATAATTACTCCCTATGTCTAACGAACCACTGTAGCCCGAGTAGCGCCTCCTTCTTAGCGGGCCACGATCGATATGCCGGTGATCCAGCTCTGGAAGCCGGTGCCGACGCCGGTGATCTCGATGGAATTTATGACGGATATGTCTGCGATACCGGCATCTAACTCAGGGGTCGACGTGCCCGGCGCGGTTGGCGAAGCCTGGGGCACCGATGTAGGCGCTTCGCCTGCGAGCGCACCTAGGCTCTTGAGGGTGAACTCCTGCGGCTCCCAGGAGCCTTGGACGACATGGGTAGCGCCTGGAAGCTTGAGGTCGATGGGAGACCAGTAGAACGAGTGCCTCCACTGCTGCTGCTGCCGCTTGGAGTCGGTATAGTTGATCTTTATTGTGATCGGGTAGACCTCGGCAAGAGGAGGGCCGCCCACCGGTGCTGTCTGGGCCACCACTTTGACCTGTGCGCGCAGCTTTATCTGTTTGAAGAAGGAGGCTGGGGCGTTTATGTCCTGGTGTATTCCGTAGGTGGCGTATCCGAGGTCGCTGTCGCTCTTGCGGATCACGGCTGCTCGCAAGCTCTGAGTCTTGAGGGTCTCAGTGACGACCTGCACCGGAGGGACATCCGGAGTAGAGGAGCGCGGTGGGAGAGCCACCACGGACCAGGCCCTGGTGCCAAGCCCGCCCTCCTCCAGGGTCTCAGCGCCCGAGGCGGGCGGGAGCGTAAAATCGCCGTTGCGAATGAGCTCCTGCTCGGCCGTCTGGGTGCCGTCGGGACAGCCTTCAGGGCCGCACACTACCATGGTGTTGATTTGCAGGGGTATCTCTTTGCCGGCGGCAAGCACGGTGGCCGCGCCGTTCACAAGGATCACCTGAGTACTGGCTGTGTCGCCCTGGCCATCGAATTGCACGCGCACGGTTGAGTCGGGTTGAAGGTCGACCAGGGCGTGAGGCGTTTGGACGGTGTAGCTTGCCGAGGAATAAGGGCCCAGGTCGGGAGTGCTGATCTCCGCGGTGCCCGAGTCGACGCTGATGTTGATTTCCTTCGCGTTTGAGAAGAATCGGCCGCTGCGCAAAGTTGTGAGCGCAACGTGGGCACCGAAATAGAGGTCGACGACGCTCTCGTCGAAAAGCCTCATATTGGCCTCGGTGTCATCCCCGGCCGTGATCCGGTCGCCTTCATTGACGGACGTTGTGTCCTGGACAGCTTCCGGGTCCACGAGAGTGTGCCTGACGACGGAGAGTTGGGTCCCCCGCACAAGTTGCAGTATGGCGCCCCGTGGGCGCGTGACGGTTTGCAGGTAGCCGTACAGGCCGACACCGCTGGCCGAGCAAACGGCGCAGAAGAGGACCATACTGGTGAAGAGCACGAACCAAACGCTGCGCGAGCGCCTGATAAAGGGTACGACCGGCTTCTGGACCTGGGCTGGTGCCTCGGCTGCCATCAGAAGAGCACCTCGAACCGGGCGGGCGGTCTGTCAGCGATTGCGCGCTGGGCCCATACCACGTCCACGTGCTCCACCCGGGCCCCGAGAGGCCCACGCCGCAGGGCGGCGAGGAGAATTTCGAGGGTCGGTCGAGCGCCATGGGCCACGACGTGCACGCTACCGTCGCGCCGGTTCTGCACGGTGCCCGCAAGGCCAAGCCTGCGGCCCTCAGCCAGCACGAACATGCGAAAGCCCACGCCTTGAACGCGGCCTGTAACCGTGGCATCAAGAGTGGCTATAGTGTCTTGGGCGTAGTTGTCTGTGGGGATACTCAAGGCAATAATTGGCGGTGCTATTGGCGGTTCCTTCAAATAATTGTACCGTTCAGGGGCGGGCCGCGTCAATCTTTTTCCACCGCCGGCATGGGCCATTAGGCCCGTACTTTGTGGTCAGAGGAGCTATGACCTTCGTCATCAGGCAGCACCGGATTCTCACATTCGAACATCCGCGATTAGTAATGTGCCCAGATAATCCGTAAACCGCACCCAAGGGTCTCCTGGAGATATTCCAGATCAGCCGGGCTTAGTTCGAGCATCTGATAGACGCCCTCGGAATCGATAGAGAAGGGTTCGTAGGCTTCCAGCACGAATCGGGCGAAGCCGACAGGCCATTCATATTTGAGGTCATTCAGGGAACTTTGGGTGTGGCAGCAAGGCGTGACTATTCTAAGGTCTGCGAAACGCCCCTCGTAAGCTTTATCCATCATCTCATCCCACCATTCGCTTGATTCGCTTGCAAGGTCCGATCTACAAAATGGGCACACAACCCGCTCGAAGTTGCCGCCTTGGTCAACATACTCTACGTATTCTGTGACTCTTGCAGTTATCTCACTAGAAGGATCGGGATTAGGGAGAAGTAAGCCCCTCAGATAAGATGCTGCTTGCTCTTGCGACAGGGTATCAGGGACGTACTCTGGACTGGTTGGTATCAGTCTGATGCTGCTCGACAAAGCTCACCTTGGCGCTCAGGGCCTAATCGTCCTCGTCCAAGGCACTAATCTGTAGGGGCAGGCCCCCGTTGCCTGCCCGGGTCGTGTACTACCAGTGCCCGGGTTAACAAACAAGGGCAGGCAACGGGGGCCTGCCCCTACGGGGACAGAGAAGCGACAACAAATAAGCCCTGCCTTCGCACTCATAAGCTGCTGTTATCGAAGCCAAACACACGGCAAAAATGCTGGGTAAAGCTGGCTTTCACAGCAGCCATGTCAGGCGTGCCAGCAAGTATCCGGTCCATGGAGGTCACAGGTTTGTCGGCTATCCCGCAGGGGACGATCCTTGTGAAGTATGAGAGGTCTGTGGAGACATTGAGAGCGATGCCGTGGGTAGTGATACCCCGACCATCCACCTTCACTCCGATAGCGGCAATCTTCGCTTCAGTCCCTTCGACCCGGACCCACACGCCAGAGTAGCCTTCAACGGCATACGAGCTGATACCAAAATCAGCCAATAAACCAACAAGCACTCGTTCAAGCGTGCGTACGTAGCCTGGATAGTCAATGGCGCGGCCGCCAATGCCGAGGTTGATAATAGGGTAGGCCACGAGTTGGCCGGGGCCGTGGTAGGTGACGTCGCCTCCACGGTCCACGTCGAGCACGGTCACGCCGGCGCGCTTGAGCTCGGCCTCGCTCACCAGGATATGATCGCGACCGCCCCGCCTGCCACACGTGTAAGTATGGGGGTGCTCCAGCAGGAGCAACGTCTCTTCGCTCTCACCGGCCCCAACCGACTGTGAAATGCTTTTCTGGAGATCCCAGCAATCGGCATAGTCTATGGTGCCCAGGTCGCGCATCACAAGAGGCCGGGACTCGCGGCCCGCACTCTTTGTGTTATAGGACTGGACCTGGACCTGCAACTAGCTTACCGCCTGCTGCACCTGCTCGTGGGCGTGGTACGAGGAGCGCACCAGCGGCCCGCTCTCCACGTGCTTGAAACCCATCTCCGCCGCGAGGGCCTTGAGGGTCTTGAACTCGTCCGGGGTGTAATACCTGATCACGGGCAGGTGGCGGAACGACGGGCGCAGGTACTGGCCTATCGTGACTATGTCCACGTCATGGTCCCGCAGGTCGCGGAGAACCTGCACTACTTCGTCCCACTCCTCGCCCAGGCCCACCATGAGGCCCGACTTGGTCAGACCGTCCGGGACCATCTCCTTGGCGCGCTTGAGCAGTTCGAGCGAGCGCTCGTACTTGGCCTGCGGGCGCACGATGTAGTAGAGGCGGGGTACCGACTCGATGTTATGGTTGAGGATATTGGGCCTGGCGTCCATGACGATCTGCAGGGCCCACCAGACGCCCTTAAAGTCGGGGATGAGCACCTCGATACCGCACTCAGGCGTGTACTCGCGACTGAGGCGGATGGTTTCGGCGAAGATTTCGGCCCCGCCATCGGGAAGCTCGTCACGGTTCACGGAGGTGATAACCGTATGCTTGAGCTTCAGCGTCTGGATAGCGCGGGCCACGCGCTCCGGCTCTTCCCGATCCAGCTTTGAGGGGCGGCCGGTCTTGATAGCGCAGAAGCCGCAGGAGCGGGTACAGGTATCACCGAGGATCAGGAAGGTGGCAGTGCGGTGCTCCCAGCACTCGGAGATATTGGGGCAGTGGGCCTCCTCGCACACGGTGTGCAGGCCCAGGCCGCGCATCAGCCCTTTAAGGTCGGTATAGTTCTCACCCTGCTTCCACTTGACGGTAAGCCAGGGGGGCTTGCGCTCTATCGGGCCGGGCTCGGCGGCCGCAGGCCTGGCCGGCCCGCCTGGCCGCTTGTAGGGCATCAGTTCTATCGGGGCAGCGGAACCGCGAGAATCGCCCGCCACGGGAATGTCAGCCATGAGGTTCTCTTTCTCCTGAGTGATTAGCCCGCGCAAGCACGGACAATTCATTATAACACAGTCTTTTTGAATTCCACCGTCCATCGTCCATCATCAATCGCTCATGACGATTCCAGATACAAATAGTATCTAATGACTAATTCCCCATTTTCCATCCACCAGGCACGCCCCATCCCCCAAAATGGTGAAAATGGGGAATCCCCCATCCTGACCCCTCCCGCTCATCATGCTGCAAATAGTATCAACCCCCAACCCCCCAACTCCCGACCCCCAACCCCTGTCGTCCATCGTCCATCGTCTCTTTTCTGACCCCCGACCCCCGACCCCAGTCCACCCGAACTTGCTGATATAATGTCGGGGCCATTCAGGTAGCCCTGCCCTTTGACCGCGAGCAATGAGGAGATCTAACGTATGGATACACTTCAACGCATACAGTGCGAGTGGTGCCGCAGCCAGAACCTGCCCCAGGCCACTTCGTGCTCGACATGCGGCGCGCCGCGCGACATTCGCAACCTGGTCAGCGAGTCGGGTTGGCGCGAGGCACCGCGCATTCGAGATATGACCGAGATCCAGTTCGGCAACAGCACCTGCCAGGTCGAGGGTGAGATCGTACCCGTCGCCGAGATAAACCTCGGCGCGGGCGACTCCATATATTTCGAGCATCACGTGCTGCTCTGGAAAGACAACAACGTACCTCTGACGGTCCTGCCCCTCCAGGGCGGTATGAAAAGGGCCTTCGCTGGTATGCCGTTTATTGTCAGCGTGGCGCAGGGGCCCGGGCGGGTGGCCTTCTCGCGTGACGCCACGGGCGAGCTCGTAGTCATGCCCCTTCACCCGGGCATGGAGCTTGACGTGCGCGAGCATGCTTTCCTGCTGGCTTCTCACCATATAGCCTTCTCCTATACCCGCATCCAGGGGCTGCGCAACGTCCTGTTCGGCGGCCAGGGCATGTTCATGGACCGCTTCGTGACCACGAACCAGCCCGGCCTGCTTATCCTGCACGGCTACGGCAACGTCTTCGAGCGCATGTTGCAGCCGGGCGAGAGCATACACGTCGAGCCCGGCGCATACCTGTACAAGGACTCGACGGTCACCCTTAGCGTGGAGTTGCAGAAGCTGACTTCGGGCCTGTTCGGGGGCACCGGCATGAACCTGGCCCGGTTGACCGGCCCAGGGCGTGTGGGGATACAATCAATGTATGTTCACCATCACACGGAATAAGGAGGGATCCAAGCATGGCCGCTTATCAGCAACCACCCCCTCCGTCTGGCGGGCCGCAACCTCAGACCCCTCAGCGCTCCTACACCTGCCCCTGGTGTGGCACGGTGAGCCAGGGCGTCACTCTCAGTTGCCCGGCCTGTGGCGCGCCTGTCGACGTGAAGCTAATCGTCAGCAAGTCGGGCTGGTACGAGTCTCCCGGAATCCGGGACATGGCAAAGCTGCAGTTCGGCAGCTCCCACTGCCAGATTGAGGGTACTTACGTGCCTGTCGCCGATATGAACCTGGCCACAAGCGACAGCGTTTACTTCACCCACCACGTTCTACTTTGGAAGGACCCCTCCGTGGCTATCTCCACCATGCCCCTGAAGGGCGGTTGGAAGCGCATGTTCGCCGGTCTGCCGCTTATCATGACCCAGGCGCACGGGCCTGGGCACATAGCCTTCTCGCAGGACAAGCCAGGCGAGATGGTCGCGTTGCCTCTCCAGCCTGGGCAGGCGATTGACGTGCGCGAGCACGCTTTCATGGTCGCCACCAGTGCAGTCCAATACGACTGGTTCCAGACGGGCATCTACTTCACTACAAAGTCGGGCGACGATACCGAGACCCACTATCCGATGGGCACGTTTATGGACCGCTTCCTTGCTCCCCAAGCGCCGGGGCTCTTGCTGCTGCACGGCGGAGGCAACGTCTTCGTGCGCCGCCTGGGCCAGGGGGAGACTATCCTTATCAAGCCCACCTCGCTCCTCTACAAAGATACCTCCGTGCAAATGAACCTTCATATGGAGAGGTCGAGCGGCTATCAAGGTGGTTTCTGGGGCGGCTGGTCCTCCTGGAACCACCGGCACATATGGCTGCGCTTATTCGGCCCCGGCCGCGTGGCCATCGAGTCTGCCTTCGCCCCCATGGAGGACAACGGCTCCAACATCACGTCCAGCTCGCCCCTGTCAACGCAAAACTGGTAGGGCAATTACCCGGTAATACACCGGGCTCAAGCAAAATCGCACCCCGTGGAGGTGCGATTTTGCTTAACTGCTAACCTGGGGGACTAGAGGCCGGCGGCGGCCGGGGTGAAGCCTTCTAGCTTGTTCTTGATGATTCGCAGGAACTTGGCCCCCACCGCGCCGTCGAGGACCCGGTGGTCCAGCGCGATGCAGGAGAAGGTCATGTTGCGGATGGCGATGGCGTCGTCTACGACCACGGGGCGCTTGACTATCGACTCCATGGTTATCAAGCAAGCCTGTGGCTGGTTGATGATCGAGGAGGTCATGTAGGTGCCGAGGGCCCCGGT
>JBJMMB010000036.1:0-10526 GCA_045805005.1 Chloroflexia bacterium | reverse complement strand
CCCCTACGGGTTTTGGTTGGCGCATTGAGGGCACTCGGAATGGGATTGCAGATCGTACAAGTTGGCCTTGGAGGGGTGGGGCAGGCGCTAGTAGAGCAGTACCTGGCGCTCACCGATAGGTACCCGTGGCTGGGCTATGCGGGGCTCGCGGACCGCTCGGGCCTGTGTTTGATGCTGCCAGGCGGGTGGCCGGCGCAGGAGTTGAGGGCGGCGCTGGAGGCCAAGCGGCGGGGGGAGCAGCTGGAGACGTTCGCTCGGGAGAGGGAAGGGCAAGCTTCGTTCGTGCCTGCTGCGGCTTCTGGGTTGCCGGATTTGGGAGCTTTTGCCGGGGCGGGGGATGTGTTGGCCGCTGAGACGGTCGTGGTGGACGTGACCGCCGAGCGCGCGGCTTACGACCTGATGCTAGCTGCGCGGCAGTGGGGCGCTCACATCGTTATGTGCAACAAGTGGGCGCTGGCCGAGCCGACCGAGCGATGGGAGGCACTGTTGGGGGCGGGCAAGGGCAAGATGCTGTATGAGACGACGGTTGGAGCGGCGCTGCCCGTGATAGGCACGCTGGACAGGCTACTGGATACGGATGACGAGGTAAAGAGCATCGAGGCGGCCATCAGCGGCACGCTGGGGTTCGTGTGCAGCGAGATCCAACGCGGGGTGGCTTTCAGCACGGCGCTGGCGGACGCCCAGGCCAGGGGATTTACCGAGCCCGACCCACGAGATGACCTGGGGGGCATCGACGCACGGCGCAAGGCGCTGATCCTCGCCCGGAAGCTGGGCATGAGGATGGATATGGGCGACGTGAGGGTGGAGTCGCTGGTGCCGCAGGGGTTGGAGGCGGTCGGGCTGGACGAGTTCTGGCGCAGGCTGCCGGAGGCGGACGCGGGCTACGCGGCGCGTGTGGCCGAGTCGAAGGAGAGGGGCAATGTGCTGCGCTTCCTGGCGAGGATCGATGAGAGCGGGGCCTCGGTGGGGCTGGCGGAAACGCCCGAGAACAGCCTGGCGGGGAGCTTGAACGGTACGGAGAGCCTATTTGTGTTCCACACGAGGCGGTATGGAGACCAGCCGCTGGCGGTCAGAGGCCGGGGCGCGGGGGCAGAGGTGACGGCCTCGGGCGTGCTGGCGGATATTTTGCAGATAGGAGACCAGATGGTGAGGGTGAGGCAGTGACCGGTTCGCAGCACCCGGGAACCGGCAACCGGCACTCGATCGTGTTGAAGTTCGGCGGCACGTCGGTGGGGAACGCCGAGCGGATCAGGGGCGCAGCCGAGATCGTGCGGGGTTACGCGGGGGGCGAGGATGTGATCGTGGTGGTGTCGGCGGTGTCGGGCGTGACCGACATGCTGATACTGGCCGCGCAGAGGGCGGCGGCGAAGCAGGGTTTTGAGGCCTTGCAGTTGGTGCTGAACGTGCAGAAGCTGCACGCTACCATCGTGGAGGAGCTGGGGCTGGAGGGGGAGCGGGCGACGCTCAACGGCGAGGTGCAGGCCCTGGTGGGCGAGCTGCAGAACTTCGTGCAGAGCGTGTCGATCCTGGGTGAGGTGACGCCGCGCACCCTCGACTATATTTCGGGGATCGGAGAGCGGCTGTCGTGCAGGCTGGTGGCGGCGGCGCTGAGGGGAGCGGGGTGCCGAGCGGAAGCAGTGGAATCAACGCGGTTCCTGGTGACGGACGACAACTTCGGCAACGCCTTCCCGTACCTCATTCATACGGGGGAGCGGGCCAGGGCGGTGCTGGGGCCGCTGCTGGAGAGCGGGGTCGTGCCGGTGGTGACGGGGTTCATTGGGGCCACCGAGGATGGGTTCACCACGACGCTGGGGAGGGGCGGGTCCGATTACTCGGCTTCCATCGTCGGGAGCGTGGTGGGGGCGCGGGAGATAATCATCTGGACCGACGTGGACGGGGTGATGACGGCCAACCCAAGGGTGGTGGAGGAGGCCCGGACGCTGCCGCAAATCTCGTATTTGGAGGCGGCGGAGCTATCGTACTTCGGGGCCAAAGTGCTGCACCCGAAGACTATCGCGCCCGCGGTGGAGCGGGGCATACCGGTCTACATCCGCAACAGCTTCAACCCGGAGGCGCCGGGCACGAAGATCGTGGCGGAGAGCGCCAACGGGGCGGGGCCGGTGCGGGCCATCACCGCCATCTCGAAGCTGGCGCTGCTGACCGTGCAGGGGAAGGGGATGATCGGGCTGCCGGGGGTGGCGGCCCGGCTCTTCTCGACGGTGGCCCACGAGAACGTCAACGTCCTGATGATCTCGCAATCGTCGTCCGAGTACAATATTTGCCTGGTGATCGAAGAGAAGTTCGGGCGTAAGGCGTCGACAGCGCTGGAGAAGGCCTTCGCTACCGAGATCGACCACGGGCTGATCGAAGGGACCGACCTGCACAATGGCGTAAGCATTGTGGCCGTTATCGGCTCGGGGATGCGAGGCAAGCCGGACGTGGCGGGCCGGGTGTTCACGCTGCTGGGCAAGGAGGCGGTAGACGTGCTGGCCATCGCTCAGGGCTCATCGGAGTTGAATCTGTCGTTCGTACTATCGAGCGTCGATGAGGACCGGGCGGTGCGGGCAATTCACAACGAATTTGGTCTGGGGGCCGGGGGTCAGGGATCAGGGGTTAGGAATCAGGAGTCTGGGTCTTGACCCGGGAGCCCGACCCCCGACCCCTACGAATACGGGTGCCGGCGACTTGCGCTAATCTTGGGCCGGGGTTTGATGTGCTGGGGTTGGCGGTGGAGTTATACAACACGTTTGTGGTGACCCCTTCCGAGGTCGTTGAGGTTGTTGTAGAGGGGTATGGCGAGGGGATGCCGCGGGACGAGAGCAATCTGTTTTACAGGTCGTTTGCGAGGCTGTGGGAGGTCGGGGGGCAGAAGGCTCCGGCGGTGAGGGTGAGGATGGAGTTGGCGGTGCCGCAGGGGAGGGGGTTGGGGAGCAGCGCGACGGCGGTGATCGGGGGGCTGGTGGCCGCGAACGAGCTGATGGGGACGGACCTGGACAGGCAGGAATTGCTGGCGCACGCCATCGAGTTGGAGCATGGGCGGCACGCCGACAATGTAGCCCCGGCGCTGCTGGGCGGGCTGGTCGTGAACGTGTTGGAGGGCGAGCGGGTCATCTCGGTGCGCGTGCCCTTCCCGGAAGATCTGAGGGCGGTGCTGTTCGTCCCGGAGTTCAAGATGGATACCGTAAGCGGCAGGTCGCTGATGCCGGAGAGCTACAGCCGTGGCGACGTGGTGTTCAACACGAGCCGGGTGGCGCTGTTGATGGCGGCGCTGGGGCAGGGGCGGTACGACCTGCTCAGTGTGGCTATGGAGGACCGTATGCACCAACCGTACAGGGCGAAGATCTTCCCGCAGATGCGGGCTTTGATCGGGGCCGCGCTGGAGGCGGGGGCCGCTGGGGCTTGCCTGTCCGGTGGGGGTTCGTCGGTGCTGGCGCTGGCGGCCGAGGGGCAGGAGCGGATAGCCGCGGCCATGCAGGATGTGGCGCGGCGTGAGCGCGTGGCGGGGGAAGCCCGGGTGCTGGGGATCGACTTGGCGGGCGCGAGTTGCTCGCGGGAGGGAGCGGAGTGAACTACATCTTCTCGTGCGCGGGATGCGGGCAACGATATCCAATCAACGAGATTCGCTACAGGTGCGAGTGCGGGGAGCCATTGGAGATAGTGGCTGAGGGAGAGGCGGAGGTGGATGCACCGGCCACACGGGAATTGTTCGACGGCCGCCTGGGGGCGCGGACGCTGCCGGAGGCGAGTGGGGTTTGGCGCTTCCGCGAGATGCTGCCCTCGTTCCTGGACGAGCATGTAGTGTCGAGGCCCGAGGGGAACACGAACCTGTACAGCGCGGGAGCGGCGGATGGGACGGCGGGCTTCCGGAGGGTGGGCGAGTACGCGGGGCTGGACTACCTGTACCTGAAGCATGAGGGGGAGAACCCGACGGGGAGCTTCAAGGACCGCGGGATGACGGTGGGGGTGAGCCAGGCGGTGGCGCTCGGGGCGCGGGCGGTGGCCTGCGCTTCGACGGGGAATACGTCGGCGTCGCTGGCCTCGTACGCGGCACAGGCGGGGCTGGTGTGCTTCGTGTTCGTGCCCGAGGGGAAGATATCCTCCGGTAAGCTGGCGCAGACGCTTGGCTATGGGGCCGTGACCCTGCAAATCAGGGGGGATTTCGACGCGGCGATGAAGCTGGTGGAAGAGGTGTGCGGGGAGTTGGATATCTACCTGCTCAACTCGGTCAACCCGTTCCGCATCGAGGGGCAGAAGACTATCGCGTTTGAACTATTGCAGCAACTTAGCTGGGAGGAGCCCGACTGGATCGTGCTGCCGGCGGGCAACCTGGGAAACACGTCGGCGCTGGGGAAGGCGCTAGCGGAGGCGCAACGGCTTGGGCTGATAGAGAGGCTGCCGAGGCTAGCGGCGGTGCAGGCGGCGGGGGCCAACCCCTTCTACCGGAGCTATAAGACAGACTTCGCGGAGCGCTTCGTGGTGGCGGCGGACACTATAGCCTCGGCCATCAAGATAGGCAATCCGGTGAGCTTCGAGCGGGCCCGGAGGGTGGTGAGCGCCACCAACGGGGTGGTGGCGGAGGTTAGCGACGAGGCGATCCTGGAGGCGAAGGCTGTGATCGACCGGGCGGGCATAGGGTGCGAGCCTGCCTCGGCGGCCTCGCTGGCGGGGGCCCGGCTGCTCAGGGAAGCGGGCACGATCAAGGCGGGAGAGCGGGTGGCGGCCATCCTTACGGGGCACATACTGAAGGACGCGGATGCGACGTTTGGATACCATGCGGGGGGTCGGGGGTCGGGGGCCGGGGGTCGGAAAGTAGCGGACGGTGCAATATTGTACGCGAACCGGCCGGTGGTGATCGATGGCACGCTTGGGGAGGTGCGGGAGGCATTAGAGGGGTATTTGCAGTGAGCAGCAGGCGCTTTACGGTTGATGAGTATTACCGCATGGCCGAGGTGGGTATTCTGTCCGAGGATGACCGGGTGGAGTTGATAGATGGCGGCATCGTACAGTTGGAACCTATCCGGGCGGGTCACGCGGCGTGTGTTGATAGGCTCAATTATCTTTTGCGCAGGTTGGTGGAAGATGCGGCGCTTGTGAGTGTGCAGAACCGGTGCACATCAGCTATATTTCGGAGCCGCAGCCTGACGTTGCCCTGCTGAAGCCTCGTGAGGACTTTTATGCTCGTACCCATCCTGAGCCCGAGGACGTATTGCTTATCATAGAAGTCGCAGATAGCTCGCTGACGTATGATCGGAGGGCGAAGATGCCGTTCTACGCCACGGCGGGCATCCCTGAGTTCTGGTTGGTGGACTTGACCAACCAGGTGGTGGAAGTGTACGCACGGCCGTCGGCGGGGGGATACAGGGAGTCGGCGGTTTTGGGGCGGGGTGAGACGGTCAGGGCGCGGGGGATCGCGGGGATCGCGCTTGGGGTTGACGATATCCTGGGCCAAACCCAATAGAGCCCGCCAGCGAATTTATTCGCGGGCTGGGCACGAGCAAAATCGACTTTCGCGGACTAGAGTTTAGTTGTAGCGCAGACAACCTCGAAGGCGTTTCGAGTTCATTTCTCAGCTGTGCATCTGGCAAGTTAGCGGACGAACCCGTAGGGGCGCGGCATGCCGCGCCCCTACGGCATCGCATCTTACTATTACTTGCAGGATACACCACTCAGACGTACAGGTCTTCGGCGTTGTGCCACTCGTGGGCGATGTTGCGCATTATCAGGGCGTTGTCGAACTCGACGCTGCCCTCCGGGAAGTTGGTGCGATCGGCGAAGAAGCTGGAATGAACCTTCTTTATGTCAAGTGGCTCGACGCGCCAATCCTCAGTTGTTAGCTTGAGGCCGTCGAGGCGGTTGTGGTCGTGGGTAACAGAGTAGCCGAGGGAGCCTCCTTCGAAGAAGGAGGAAACGGCGGGCAGGGAGGGGAAGATCGAGGACGACGGGAGGGCATCTGATATGCGGCCTGCCACCTCAACTTCCACCTCGCCGTCTGAGGAATGGATGGCAAGGTGAATCTGGTCCGTGGCTTCGTGGACCTCGAACGATGCCTGGTGGTGCTCGCCGGGGAAGACGCGACCCCCGAGGAGTAGGTTTACCGGTGAGTTGGTATCGCGGCGTGGGATGAACACGCCCTCGTGGGTGGTCCCGCGCTCGTCGTCCCAGAGGACGGCGATGCGGTGGGCGGCGTTCTCACTGTTGAGGCCCGCGAACTCGGGCACCAGCCTGGGGCGAAGGTGCTCCAGCCGTATCAGGCAGATGCCAGCGACTGCGTAGCCTGCTTGCAACTTGGGCCGAAAGCGGTCGGGCAGGTGGCGCTGGATGACCTCGGGGTCAACCCGGAAGTTGACCAGTATCCGCCTGCGTATCACTCCCTGGATCGTGGGTAGCCTCATCCTGATACCTCAATACCCTACAGAACACGAATCATGCCACAGTCTACAGAACGCAGGCGCCAATACTGAGGAGAGACGGGACCACCAGGGCACGAGTGACACCAAGAGATGAGCGGGTAATATAAGGGGACGAACCGCCAAGGCGCAAAGAGCGCTAAGGCCGCGAAGAACATAGGGCTTTGGAACCGCAGAGACGTAGAGACGTAGAGGCGTAGAGGCGCAGAGTCCATATTATTGGTTCTCTGCGCCTCTGCGGTTCAATAATATCCTGGCGTCTAGGTGGTTTCTTGATAATGGTTGTAACCCCCAGGATCGATGGGTGCAAGTCGAGGGCTACTGCGTCAGAGATAGGTATAGCATCTTGCTTACCTGTGCCCGGGTTATGGAGTTGCCGGGGCGGAAGGTGGTGCCGTAGCCGGAGACTATGGCGCGGTTGAATGCGGTTTCGACGTAGTTGTAGAAGGGGTCGGTGGCCGGCACGTCGGTGAAGTGGGGACCGCCCGCGGTATTGATGGGCCAGGCGAACGCCGTAACAATGATCTTGCAGGTCTGGCCGCGGGTGACGTTGTTGTTGGGACGGAAGTCGAAGCAATTAGCGCCGCAGGAGTAACCGGAGATGACGCCGTGGGACTTGGCGGTCTCGATGTAGGAGTAGAAGGGGTTTGTGGCCGGCACGTCGCGGAAGGTGGGGCTGGCGGGGGTGACGAGAGGCCAGCCGAGGGCGGTAACGGTCATCTTGGAGAGCTGGGCGCGGGTGGCGGTGTTGTTGGGGCGGAAGGTGCCATCGGCGTAGCCCGAGATGATGCCGTGCTGGGCCATGTACTCGATGTAGGTGTATGCCCAGTTGTCGGGGCAAACATCGGCAAAGCGGGCTCCGCAACTCACGCCGAGGACGTACTGGGGGCGGGGGCCTACGGAGAGGCGCACAGTGCCGTTAGTGGCGGTCAGGCGGGTGGTGCCGCCATCGCGGTCGATGAGGTCTACTTGGGCGGTCTCGACCGGGTAGTTGAAGGTGACGGTGTTGTTGGGCCGCCAGAGCATGTGGAGGGGGAGGGCTCCGCGCACGAATCGGTAGTCGAAGCCTGCGTAATCGGAGTCGTCGGGCTGGTTGGGGTTGCCACCGGGGATCATCTGGGGGCCGAAGCCGGTGAAGACGGAGCCGTCGAGCATGTTCTGGGCGGTCTTGTAGGCGGTGTAGGCGGGCTTGGTTGTGTAGTTATCATGCACGGTGGACATGCCGCCGTAGAGGTCCGCGGGGTTGTTGAATTTGTCCTCGAACTGGAACCAGTCGAACTGCACGACGCGAGGGGAGGCGAGAGCGATGCCGTACATGCGGGCCAGCATGGAGGCCTGATCGTCGTCGCTCCATCGGTAAGCGCAGGTGGTGCAGGTACTGCGCCCGTCCTCGGTGACCCATATCTCGGCGGGTACGCCGTTGTGGGCGTTGATCCAGTTGTTGGCCATGTTGAGGCGGTACTGGAAGTTCTGCACGATGCTATCGGGGCGCGTGGCCTCGGGTATGCGGTCAGGCATGTAGGTGTGGACGGAGAGGCCGTCGAAGTTGACGGCCCCGCCTGAGGCGGCTACGACCTGGTCGAGGAAGGACATGCCCTCATTGTTGGTGTCATGGATATACAGGCCACCGATGAGGACGCGGGCGTTGGGGTCGACCGACTTGACGGCGACGTAAGCGCCCTGGAGGAGCCGGGCGTAGTCGCCCGCGCGGTTGCAGTTGTTGACGCAGTTCCAGGTGCCGGTGTGGTTGGGCTCGTTCCAAATCTCCCAGACATGGATGGAGCTTTTCCAGCGGTTGACGGCGGCGCGGACAAAGTCGAAGTAGTCGTTGAAATTGCTGGGCTCGTACCAGTACCAGTTGGAGGCGTTGGGGTTGGTGGAGGACCACCGCGGGGTGGTAAGGAGCATGCCTACCACGTCGATGCCGTTGGTGGTATCGAGGGCGAGACGGCGGTCGTAGGTGCCCCAACTGAACTGGCCCTTGGTGGTGGGCTCGATGTTGGCCCAGGAGAGCTCCTCGCGGGCCCACTTGACGCCACCCTGCGCGGCCAGCGTGCCCAATGTGGTAGCCTCGGCGTCGCTGCGTTCGAGGCCGGTGAGGTAGAGGTTCATACCGAAGGAAGAGACGGGCATGAACTGGGGATTGCCTTTGGTGGGCCTGGAGCCGGGGCGGGGAGTGGGGTTGCCCGGAGGTGGCGTGCTCGTGCCGGAGGGCAGTGCGGGGTAGGGGGTGAAGGCGGGGGACCTGCCCTCGCCGCTGCCTTTGTTGTTGGTCCGGGAATGAGCCACGCTGTCCGCGGACAGGGCCAGGAAGGCGACCAGCAGGCAGGACGCGGAAATGACGGCGAGAGTATAGCGACTGTTGCGCATTGCAAATACCCTGACTAGTGTATGACCGGCCTGGGCCGGAGGGCTGAACGTTGGGGTTTCAGTGCCGCACTAATCTTACCAAATGCTGCCAGGGAATCAAATAGCCAATGGGTCTGGGATGTGGACCAGGGGTCGGGGGTCGGGTGTCGGGGGTCAAGGATTAGGAATGCATCGCAGAGACGTAGTGAGCGCAAAGTGTTTCCCAGAAGGCGCAAAGACGCCAAGGATTTATTGTAATGGTTGGCCGGGGCGCACATGCCGACTTGAGTGGTCGGACGGCTTGGGAGAGACGGAATGACCAGGGCGCCAGGGACAGCAAAGTATTAGTGACCGCGGAGGCGCGGAGGTGCAGAAACCTTTACTGTTGGTTCTCTGCGCCTCCGCGCCTCTGCGGTTAGAAGGGTCTTGGGACGTAGCACCCAGCACCTAACACCTAACTCGCCCGGTAGACTTCCATGGCTTTGGAGAGGGAGGCTCCTGGGGGGACGGGGCGGTTAAGGGAGAGGAGGACGGTTTCGAGGGCAGCCAGGAGTTGGAGGACGAACTCCTGGTGGGAGCCGTAGCCCATGAGACCGACGCGAAGAAGTTGGCCTTTGAGGGGACCGAGGCCGCCTCCGACCTCGATGCTGTGATTGGTGAGGAGCGCCTGGCGGATCTGGGTTTCGTCCAGGCCGGCGGGGACTTTGACGGCGTTGAGTGGCCAGAGGCTGATAGTTTCGTCGGGCAGGAACTCAAAGCCCAGTGCTTCAACCCCGGCACGGAAGGCGGCGTGGTTGAGCTGGTGGCGCTGCCAGCGGCGCTCGAGGCCCTCTTCTTCGAGGAGGCGCAGGGAGGTGTTCAGGGCGTAGATGAGGGGGGCGCTAATAGTATGGTGGTAGGCGCGGTCATCCCAGTACTTGGAGAGGAGGGTGAGGTCGAGGTAGAAGCTGGGGACGGGTGTCTTGCGGTGGGCGAGTTTGTCCAGCGCGCGCTCGTTGGCGGTGATGGGGGCCAGGCCGGAGGGGGCGCCGAGGCACTTCTGGCTGCCGCTGTAGCAAACGTCGATGCCCCATTCGTCCACGAGCACGGGCTGGCCGCCGAGGGAGGTAACGGCGTCTACCACGAAGAGGGCGTCTACCTCGTGGGCGGCCCTGCTTATCTCTACGAGGTCCTGGCGGACGCCGGTGGAGGTCTCGGCGTGGACGGCACAGACGACCCGGGGGCGGGCATCCAGGATGGCCTCGCGCATGCGGTGGGGATCCAGGGCCTGGCCCCAGGGGGCCTCGACGCGGGTGAGGCGGCTGCCGACGCGCTCGACTATCTGGCACATGCGGTCGCCGAAATAGCCGGCCACCCCGACCAGGACATGGTCGCCGGGCTCGAGGGTGTTGACCAGGGCGGCCTCCATGCCGGCTGTGCCGGTGCCGGAGATGGCGAGGGTGAGGCGGTTGCGGGTCTGGAAGACGGAGCGGAGGCGCTGTTCGAGAAGCTGCATGATATCAAGGAGGACGGGATCGAGGTGGCCGAGTGGGGGGAGGGCGAGGGCCTGGAGGACGCGGGGGTCGACCTCGCTGGGGCCGGGGCCGAGCAGGAGCCTCTTAGGCGGTTGAGTGACGTCCGCGGGGAGTGGACGGGCGGGGGATTGCGTCATAGTTGGCCTCCTTGGGTGGTGCGCTGGGGTGGCAATGGGGATTGCATGGGGTAGTATACATGATGTGATGGGATTGGGATGGTGCCGCCGGCAGTACGAAGGAGAAATGGGTTGCTGCT